>CAYTJS010000162.1:0-8843 GCA_964438115.1 uncultured Iamiaceae bacterium | reverse complement strand
TCTGCCTGGTCGGCGGTCGGGCCCGGGTGGGCGGCATCGGCGAGGTGGTCGAGCCCCTGCCGCCGCAGCCGCGCACCTTCACCCTGCTCACCCCGCCGGTGTACTGCCCGACGCCCGCGGTCTACGCGGCGTGGGACGAGCTGGGGGGACCGACCGGCGAGCACGGCAACGACCTCGAGCCCGCCGCCCTGGTGGTGCGGCCCGAACTGGCGCGATGGCGCGACGAACTGGCCGAGGCCTCAGGTGCCGTCCCGATGCTCGCCGGGAGCGGCTCCACGTGGTTCGTGGAGGGGAGCCATCCGGGGCAGGGTCGGCGGGTGGTGCACACCGAGCCCTGAGCGAGCGTTCGGGGTTACTTGCCGGCCCGACGTTGCCAGCGCGTGCGCTTCAGCATCTTCTTGTGCTTCTTCTTGCGCATGCGCTTGCGACGCTTCTTGATCAGTGATCCCATGACGGCGGCGCAGGCTAGCGGCCGGTGACCTGGACCGGCTCCACCACGACGGTGACCCGCACCTCCCCCTCCTGGCGGAAGGGGTAGGTGTCGGCGTCCAGGTACTTCTTGGCCAGGGCATCGATGTCGGCGTCGGCGCCGTCGAGACGACGCTCGGCGACCCGGCCCCGGACCTGGACGTACTGGTAGTCGTTGTCGGGGGCGGTGGCCGACACCGCGAGGGGTGCCCCCTCGGGCAGGTACCGGTCCTTCACCCGGCCCACGGCCGTGTTGAACCAGAGGCGACCGCCGTCGTCGACGTCGGCCCACACCGGGGTGACGTGGGGGCGACCGCCACCGTCGACCACGGCGAGGTGGGCCATGACGGGCTGGCGGAAGAGGTCCTGGACGGCGGCATCGAGCTCCATCCCCCGGTTCTACCGTTGCGCGCGCAACGATCCACCCTCAGGCGGGTTGGCCCCCATGGGTGGGGAAGCCGAGGTCGACGCCGCGTTCGTGGGGGTCGGGCCAGCGGACGGTGACGGCCTTGGCCCGGGTGCAGAAGCGGATCCCCTCCGGACCGTGGACGTGGGTGTCGCCGAACAGCGACGCCTTCCACCCGCCGAAGGAGTGGTACGCCATCGGTACCGGGATGGGCACGTTCACGCCCACCATCCCGACCTGCACGTCGCGGTGGAAGGCCCGGGCGGCCCCGCCGTCGTTGGTGAAGATGGCGGTGCCGTTGCCGTACTCGCAGGCGTTGACCAGGGCCAGGGCCTCGTCGTAGGAGTCGACCCGGACGATCGAGAGCACGGGGCCGAAGATCTCGTCGAGGTAGATCTTCATCTCGGGGCCCACGTGGTCGAACAGGCAGGGCCCCAGCCAGTGCCCGCCCTCGGCGCCCTCGACGACGAGGTCCCGGCCGTCGACGACGAGGTCGGCGCCCTCCTCGACCCCCAGGTCGACGTAGGAGCGCACCCGGTCGCGGTGGGCGGCGGTGACGAGCGGGCCCATGTCGACGCCGTCGTCGGTGCCCCGGCCGATCTGCAGGGCCTCGATGCGATCGACGATGGCGGGCACGAGACGGTCGCCCACGTCGCCCACGGCCACCACCACCGAGATGGCCATGCAGCGCTCGCCGGCCGAGCCGTACCCGGCGCTGACGGCGGCGTCGGCGGCCTGGCCGACGTCGGCGTCGGGGAGGACCACGAGGTGGTTCTTGGCGCCCCCCAGGGCCTGCACGCGCTTGCCCGCCCGGGTGCCGGTCTCGTAGACGTGGCGGGCGATCGGGGTCGAGCCGACGAAGCTCACCCCGGCGACGTGGGGGTGCTCGAGCAGGCGGTTCACGGCCACGGCGTCACCGTGGACGACCTGCAGCACGCCGTCGGGCAGGCCCGCCTCGGTGAACAGCTCGGCCAGGCGCACCGAGGCGGCGGGGTCCTTCTCGGAGGGCTTCAGGACGAAGGCGTTGCCGCAGGCGACGGCGATGGGGAACATCCAGAGCGGGACCATGGCCGGGAAGTTGAAGGGGGTGATGCCGGCCATGACGCCGAGCGGCTGGCGCACCGAGAAGGCGTCGATGCCGGTGGACACGTCCTCGGAGCGCTCGCCCTTCAGCAGGTGCGGGATGCCGCAGGCGAACTCGATGACGTCGAGTCCCCGGGCCACCTCGCCCCGGGCGTCGGCCAGGACCTTGCCGTGCTGGGCGGTGATGAGGGCTGCCAACTCGTCGGTGTGGCGGTCGACCAGGTCGCGGAAGCGGAACAGGATCCGCGTGCGTTGGGCGAGCGGGGTGTCCCGCCAGCCGGGGAAGGCCGCCGCCGCCCCGGCCACGGCGGCGTCGACGTCGGCGACCGAGGCGATGGGCAGGGTGCCGGTCGTGGTCCCGGTGGCCGGGTCGACCAGGGGGTCGTGACGCTCGGGCGTGCCCTCGGTGGCGCGGCCGTCGATCCAGTGGAGCAGGTCGGACATGCGAGGATTGTTCCACGATGACGGTCTCGGTCCTCTTCCTGGTCGGCCGCTTCCTGCTGGCCGTCCCCTTCGTCCTGCTCGGCGTCGAGGGCCTGGCCCGCGGGTCGGCCGGCCGCCGGGTCGGGGCCCTGGTCGGGGTCCTCGCCGCCGGGGCCGTGGTGCTGGGCTGGTGGGGTGACCTGGCCGCCGTCGTCCTCGGTCTCCAGGTGCTCGTGCTGTGGGTGCTCGCCCCCGCCGTGCCCTCCCCCGAGGCCCGGTTGACCGGGGTCGGTCTGCTCGGCGCCTGCGTCGTCACCGCCGCCTGTTTCGCCGCCGTCGGCGCCGCCCTGGACTGGACCCTCACCGGCCCTCTCTGGGACCTCGACCTGCGCTGATCCCGGGTCGGTACGATCGCCCGCACCCCGTGGGGGGTCGTCCAAGTGGCAGGACACCGGGTTTTGGTCCCGGGAATCGGGGTTCGAGTCCCTGCCCCCCAGCACCTACCGCACCACCCGGATCCCGAACCTTGTGCAAACCCGCCGTGATGGCGGCTCCTTTGCACAAGGTTCCGGGTCAGGTCCGGCCGCGCGACGTTCGCTCGCGCTTCGAGTGGTGTTCACGTCACCGAAAGTGGGCGGCAACGGGGCGTCCGTACGGTCGCCGTATGTCGTTGCTCGATGGCCCGCCCGCCGCCGGATCGGTCGCCCCGTCCCGGGCCCTGGCCCGCCACGTCCCGCTCGACACCGCCTTCAACCTGCGCGACCTCGGGGGCTATCCGACGGTCGACGGCCGCTCGGTGGTGTGGGGACGGGCGTACCGGGCCGACGGCCTCCACGCCGTCGAGGGTCGGGACCTCGACCGGGTCCGCTCCCTCGGCCTGCGGACCGTGGTCGACCTGCGCACCGAGGCCGAAGTGGGCGCCGGGGCCTTCCCGGTCCGGGCGCTGCCCGTCGACCTCCACCACCTCCCCGTGCTGGCCCGGGTGTGGGACGACGACGACGAGGTCGAGGCGGTGGCCCACCGGGCCACGCCCTACCTGGTGGCCCGCTACCTCGACATGCTCGACGAAGGCGGCCCCGCCTTCGTCGCCGTCCTCGAACTGCTCGCCGCCGTCGGCCACCGCCCGTTCGTCTTCCACTGCGCGGCCGGCAAGGACCGCACCGGCGTGCTCGCCGCCCTGCTGCTCGCCGTCCTGGGCGTGCCCGACGCCGAGATCGCCGCCGACTACGCCCTCAGCGAGGACGCCATGGCCCGACGCCTCGAGTGGGCCCGTCGCCACCGTCCCGAGGAGGCCGAGGCCATGACCGAGCGGCCCGTGGGCTGGTCGGCGGCGCCCCCCGACGTCGTCCTGGCCGTCCTCGCCCACCTGCGGGCCGCCCACGGCGGCGCCGCCGGCTACCTCGCCGACTTCGGCCTGTCGACGGCTGCCGCCGACGACCTCCGCGCCACGCTCCTCACCTGAGCGATCCTGTCGAACCTTGTGCAAACCAGCCGTGATGGCGGCCCGTTTGCACAAGGTTCGGGGTGGGGAGGGGGTAGACAGGAGGCCATGAGCAGCCGACCGCTCTCGGCCATCCTCCTCGCCGCCGGCGAGGGCACGCGGATGCGCTCGGCCCGGCCCAAGCCGCTGCACCTGCTGTGCGGCAAGCCGATGCTGCGCTACGTGATCGAGGCCCTTGGGGGCTGTGAGCTGGACCGGGTGGTGATCGTCGTCGGCCACCACGCCGAGCGGGTGACCAAGCGGTTCCAGGACGAGGGCCCCGACCTGCTGATCACCTTCGTCGAACAGGAGGTCCAGCGGGGCACCGGTGACGCCGTCAGCGTGGGCCTGACCGGCTTCCCCGACGACGCCCTCGACGAGGACGACGGCGACGTGCTCGTCCTCCCCGGTGACACGCCGCTGCTCCGCCCCGACACCATCGCCGCCCTGGTGGCCCTCCACCGCGAGCGCAACGCCGCCTGCACGGTCCTGAGCGCCGAGCTGGACGACCCCACCGGCTACGGCCGGGTGGTCCGCGGCAAGGAGGACAAGGTCGTCCGCATCGTCGAGGACCGCGACGCCACCGAGGGCGAGAAGGCGATCCGCGAGGTGAACACCTCGATCTACTGCTTCCGGCGCAGCGTGCTGGCCCCGGCCCTGCGCCGCACCCGCCCCGACAACGCCCAGGGCGAGTACTACCTGACCGACGTGGTGGCCGTGCTGGCCGAGGCCGGCTACCCGGTGGCGTCCCTGGTCATGGACGACGCCGAGGAGGCGGCCGGCATCAACGACCGGGTCCAGCTCGCCGCCGCCGAGGCGGTGCTGCGCCGCCGCACCAACGACCACTGGCTGCGGGCCGGCGTCACCATGATCGACCCCGACCGCATCGCCCTCGACACCACCGTGCGTCTGGGCACCGACGTGACCCTCTTCCCGGGGACGCTGCTGCAGGGGGCGACGGTGGTGGGCGACCACACCGAGATCGGCCCCGAGACCCGGCTGGTCGACTGCATCGTCGGCCAGGACGTCCGCCTCGAGCAGGTGGTGGGCCGCGAGGCCGAGATCGGCGACGGTGCGGTGGTCGGTCCCTTCGCCGTGCTCGAGCCCGGCGCCCAGGTCCCTTCGGGCGCCCGGACGGGGCCGTTCTACACTGCGGGTGGCGACGACTCCTGACACCCCCGGAAGGGCACCCGTGAAGCACATCAAGGTCCCCACCGAGAAGCAGCTCTACCTGGTGTCGGGGCGCTCCAACCCCGCCCTGGCGGGTGAGATCGCCGACTGCCTGGGCGTCGAGCTCGGCGAGCCCAACCTGGCCGAGTTCGCCAACGGCGAGATCCACTGCCGCTACGGCGAGTCCATCCGCGGGGCCGACGTGTTCATCGTCCAGTCCCACACCGAGCTCGACGGCCTGAGCCTGAACGACTCGGTCATGGAGCAGCTCATCATGGTCGACGCCGCCAAGCGGGCCTCGGCCAAGCGCATCAGCGTGGTGTGCCCCTACTACGGCTACGCCCGCCAGGACCGCAAGGCCGAGGGCCGCGAGCCCATCAGCGCCAAGCTGGTGGCCGACCTGTTCCGGGCTGCGGGGGCCAAGCGGCTGATCAGCGTCGACCTGCACTCGGGCCAGATCCAGGGCTTCTTCGACGGCCCGGTCGACCACCTCACCGCCGCCCCCGTCCTCATCGACTACTGCCGCGAGCACCTGCCCGAGAACCTGGTCATCGTGTCCCCCGACACCGGCCGGGTGAAGGTGGCCGAGAAGTACGCCAACAAGCTGGGCGCCGACATCGCCATCGTGCACAAGCGCCACGTGCCCGGCCAGAAGAACCAGGTCGAGGCCCGCGAGGTCATCGGCACCGTCGAGGGCCGACCCTGTGTGCTGCTCGACGACATGATCGACACCGCCGGAACCATCTGCTCGGCCGCCGACCTGCTCGTGGAGCGGGGGGCCAGCGGCGTGTGGGCCCTGGCCACCCACGCCCTGTTCAGCGGGCCGGCGGTCGACCGCCTGAAGAACTCCCGGATCGACAAGGTGGTGGTGACCAACACCCTGCCCCTGCCGCCGGAGAAGGACTTCGACAAGGTCGAGGTCCTCACCATCGCCCCGATCGTGGCCGACGCCGTCCGCGCCGTCTTCGAGGACACCTCCGTCTCGGAGATCTTCGACGGCGAGAACCTGAGTTGACGCTCCGCTCGGTAGCCTGATCGGTCGCTGTTCGACCGCCCCCCCGCCCACCGCTGTTGGAGTTCTGATGGATGTCACCCTCGCTGCTGAGACCGGTCGCCCCCAGGGCAGCCGTGCGTCGCGCCGACTCGTGCGCGAGGGCAAGGTCCCGGGCGTGGTCTACGGCCTCGACCAGGACGCCGTCCCGGTCGCCGTGGCCTGGCCCGAGCTGCGGGCGGCCCTGACCACCGAGGCCGGCCTGAACGCCCTCATCACCCTCGACATCGACGGGACCGAGGACCTCACCATCGTGAAGGAGCTGCAACGGGACCCGGTGCGGCGAGAGGTGATCCACGTCGACTTCCTGCGCGTCTCCCGCGACGCCGAGATCGAGGTCGAGGTGCCGATCGTGCTCGAGGGCACCGCCGACCTGGTCGAGCGTGAGGGCGGCACCGTCAACCACACGCTCTTCACCCTGGCCGTCTACGCCAAGCCGGGCCGCATCCCCAACGAGATCGTCGTCGACATCTCCGGCCTGGATCTGGGCGAGGCCATCCGCGTCGCCGACCTGACCCTGCCCGAGGGGTCCCGCACCGAGGCCGACCCCGAGGAGCCGGTCGTGCTCGGCCAGGCCACCCGGGCGACCATCGAGGCCGGTGACGAGGGCGAGGAGGGCGAGGCCGCCGAGGGTGCGCCCGAGGCCGGCGCCGAGGCCCCGTCCGGTGGCGACGAGGGCGGCGACGACGCCGGCGGGGACGAGGCCTAGGCCCCGGTGCGCCGTCGCAGCGGCGGCGCCCCTCGCGACGAGCGCCGCGGCACTCCGGCCGACCTGCTCGTGGTCGGCCTGGCCAACCCCGGCCGCGAGTACGAGGGCACCCGCCACAATGTGGGGGCCGCCGTGGTGGCGCTCCTGGCCGAACGCCACGGCGCCCGCCTGAGGGGCCACCGGGGCGTCCCCGCCACCTCCGACGAGGTCGTGGTCGGTGGGCGCCGCCTGGCCCTGGCCGTGCCCACCACCTACATGAACGAGTCGGGCCAGGCCGTGCGCCCCCTCGTGCGCCGCCACGGCATCGAGGACGATCTCGACCGCCTGGTCGTGGTCCACGACGAGCTCGACCTGCCCCCCGGGCGCATCAAGCTCAAGGCGGGTGGGGGTCTGGCCGGCAACAACGGCCTGCGGTCGATCCGCGACCACCTCCACTCGACCGACTTCGCCCGGGTGCGCATCGGGGTGGGCAAGCCACCGTCCAAGGAACGGGGGGCTGACCACGTGCTGTCCCGGCCGTCCAAGCAGGAGCGGATCGAGTTGGAGATCGCCGTGGTCGACGCCGCCGACGCCGTCGAGGCCATCCTCGCCGACGGCCTCGAACGGGCCATGGAGCGGTTCAACCGTTGAGCCTGCGCGCCCTGCCCGCCCTGCTGCGGGGCGAACCCGTCCTGGCTCAGGTGCTCGGGGCCACCACCACGACCCTGGCCGTCCCCGAGGCCGCCCGGGCCCTGGTGGTCGCCGGCCTGGCCGAGCACACCCGTCGCCACCCGGTGGTGGTGGCCACCCCGACGAGCACCGAGGCCGAGCGCCTGGCCCACGACCTGGCCCAGTACTGCGGCGAGGACGGCGTGGACGTGTTCCCCGCCTGGGAGACCCTCCCCTTCGAGCGGGTCAGCCCGGCCGTGGAGACCATGGGTCGCCGGGCCCGCACCATCTGGCACCTGATGCACCCCGACGACGCCCCCCGGGTGATCGTCGCCCCCGCGCGGGCCCTGGTCCAACGCCTCGGCCCTCACGTCGAGGACCTGGCCCCCGTGGTCGTCCGGGCCGGGGCCCAGGTCGACCAGGAGGCGCTCGTCGCCGAGTTGGTCCGCCTCGGCTACCGCCGGGAGTACCAGGTCGAGCACCGGGGCGAGCTGGCCGTGCGGGGTTCGATCATCGACGTGTTCCCGTCCACCGCCGACGTGCCGATCCGCATCGACCTCTGGGGGGACGAGGTCGACCGGCTGAGCGAGTTCTCCGTCGCCGACCAGCGCTCGACCGCCGACCGGGCCGAGGTCGCCCTCTTCCCGTGCCGCGAGCTGCTGCCCACCGACGACGTGCGGGAGCGGGCGGCGGCCCTCGTGGCGACCGAGCCGTGGGGCCGCGAGCAGTGGGACCGCCTGGCCGACGGCCAGACCTTCGACGGCATGGAGTCCTGGCTGCCGTGGCTGACGGCGGAGGAGCGGCTGCTCGGCGACCTGCTCCCGGCCGAGGCCCTCGTCCTGGTCTGCGACCCGTCCCGGATGCGGGACCGGGCCGCCGACCTGCTGGCCGAGGAGGCCGACCTGGCGGGCACGCTCGCCCGCACCTGGGAGGCAGGGGAGCGGTCCTTCCCGCCCCTGCACCTCGACTTCGACCGCCTGCTGGCCCGGTGCGACCCCGCCGTCTGGTCGGTCACCTCGGTCCCGGAGGGCCCCGACCAGCCCCAGGTCCAGACCTCGGGGTGGGACCCGGTGGTGGGCGACGGGGCGGCGCTGGCCCACCAGCTGACCGCCCTCCTGGCCGATGGCTACCGGGTCGTGGTGGCCGCCGACGGGCAGGGCTCGGCCGATCGGATGGCCGACGTGTTGGCCGAGCACGACCTCCTCCTCGACCGGGTCGGCCCGGAGGTCGACGTGGCCCCCGACCCCGGTCGGGGCGTGGTCACAGTGGCCTCCCTCGACCGCGGCGTCATCCTCCCGGGGGCGAAGCTGGCGGTGCGGGCCTAACGCGACGCCACCGGTCGCCGTCGCTCCAACCGGCCGCCGCGGGCCCGCCACCGCGACGCCCGCGGCTTCTTCGACGACCT
>CAYTJS010000161.1:0-8848 GCA_964438115.1 uncultured Iamiaceae bacterium | reverse complement strand
GCCGTCGGCGCCGGGCCCGGGCCATCGCCGCCGGCGGCCTCGCCGCCGCCGGGCTGGTTGGGGTGCTCGTGGTCGCCCATGCCAACGGCGTGTGGGGCGAGGCGGACCCGCCCATGGCCGAGTTGGTCGGCCGTCACACGCAGATGGCCGAGGGCGACCCCGAGTTGCTGCGCGGGGCCATGGACGGCGACGAGGTCCCGCCCCCCTATGTCGCCCCCGAGGCGCTGGCCGGCATGCGGCTGCGCATGGCGGTGCGTCACCCCGACGACGTGGTCCAGGTCTTCTACACCAGCGACGGGCGCACGGTGTCGGTCTTCGAGGCGGCGGGGACCCTCGATCTCGACGCCGTCGACGCCGAGATGGTGCCCCTCGACGTGGCCGGTGTCCGGGCCTGGCAGGTGGGTGACGACCAGGTCGTCGTCCTGCGCCGCGACGTCGTCTACGTGCTGGTGGGCGACATGGCCGGTGACGATCTCGACGACGTGGTCGCCGACCTCCCCGACGCCCGCCCCATGGGTCTGCTCCACCGGGTCCGCGACGCCATGGACGACCTGGTCGACGCCTTCGGCCTGAACTGAAACCACATCGACCGGCGACCCGTGGGGCCGCCGGTCGATGGTGGGGGATGGGGGGATCGGGGGCGATCAGCCGCCGGCGACCGCCACGGGGACCTCAGGGACCTCGGCGTCGTCACGCCGGGCCTTCAGGATGCGGCGGCGCTGGCGCTCCGAGCAGCCGCCCCAGACCCCGTGGTCGATGCGGTGCTCGAGGGCGTACTCGAGGCAGGGCTCCTGCACGGGGCAGTCGGCACAGATACGGCGGGCGACCTCCACGCCCACCCCGTCGCTCGGGAAGAAGAGCGACGGGGGGTGGTTGGCGCAGTTGCCCCGGGCCATCCAGGCGGTCTCGGTGTCATCGGCGATCGGCATGTCGGTGGGCTCTCCTCCAGTCCCCCCTTTCACGCCGTCGAGGCCCGTCCGGTTCCCGGTAACCTCGATTTTCCTATGACCGACCTCGGCGAACCGACCCTCGAGACCGAGCCGCCCCGGGGCGCGGTGAAGATCGTCTACCTGGGCCCCGTCGCCCCCCACTGGGAGATCCGGGCCGACTTCGGCGACCGGGCGGTCATCGACGCCTTCCGCGACCGGGTCAACGCCCGTCTCGTGCTGCTGCCCCCGCACGACCCGCAGTTCCGTCGCAACCGGGAGCGGGTCAACCGCGATGCCGAGCGCGAGCTGCTGCTGATCGACTGGGACCTCGGCTACGACGAGGACGAGGAGACCGACCTCGGGGCCCGACCGTCCTGATCGCCGGGCCGGCCGTACCATGGCCGGCGTGGACGAGGGTGCGGGGCACGAGCGGTACCTGAACCGCGAGCTGTCCTGGCTCGAGTTCAACACCCGGGTCCTGGCCCTGGCGGAGGACCCCACCGTCCCCCTGCTCGAGCGGGCCAAGTTCCTGGCCATCTTCGCCCAGAACCTCGACGAGTTCTTCCAGGTCCGGGTCGCCGGCCTGAAGGACCAGGTGGCGGGCTCGGTGACCAAGCGCTCGCCCGACGGGCGCACCGCGGCCGAGCAGCTCGACGAGATCCGTGACCGGGTGGCCAAGCTGGTCAGCCGGCACGAGCACGTCTTCCTCGACGCCGTGGTCCCGGCCCTGGCCGAGGCGGGCATCCGGTTCTCGGCCTGGGACGAACTCGACGAGGACGACCTCGAGTACCTCGGGGCGCAGTTCGACGAACGCATCTTCCCGGTGCTCACCCCGCTGGCGGTCGACCCGGGCCACCCCTTCCCGTACATCTCGGACCTGTCGCTCAACCTGGCCGTGGTGGTCCTCGACCCCCAGACCGGACTGCGGCGCTTCGCCCGGGTCAAGGTCCCGCCGCTGTTGCCGCGGTTCGTGGTCCTGCCCGACGGCGAGCGCTTCGTGCCCCTCGAGCAGGTGATCGCCGCCCACCTCGACACCCTCTTCCCGGGGATGGAGGCCGTCGAGCACCATGCCTTCCGGGTCACCCGCAACGCCGACCTGACCCTCGAGGACGAGGAGGCCGACGACCTCCTCGCCGCCGTCGAGATCGAGCTGCGCCGCCGCCGCTTCGGCCGCGCCGTGCGCCTCGAGCTCGAGTCGTCGGTCTCCGACGAGGTCCGCGACCTCCTCCAGCGGGAGCTGGACCTCGACGACGACGACATCTACGTGCTGAACGGGCCCCTCGACCTGAGCGGGCTGTGGTCGCTGCACGGCCTCGACCGCGACGACCTGAAGGACGAGGCCTGGGCGGCGACGGCGCCCGCGCTGCTGTCCGCGGAGGACGAGCCCGTGCCCGTGTTCCGGGCCCTGCGCCGGGGGGACGTGCTGCTGCACCACCCCTACGACTCGTTCTCCCAGACGGTCGAGGAGTTCATCCGCCAGGCCGCCGAGGACCCGAAGGTCCGGGCCATCAAGCTCACCCTCTACCGCACCGACGGCGACAGCCCCATCGTCGACGCCCTCATCGCCGCCGCCGAGTCGGGCAAGCAGGTCGTGGCCCTGGTCGAGCTGAAGGCCCGCTTCGACGAGCAGGCCAACGTGGCCTGGGCCCGTCGTCTCGAGCAGGCGGGCGTGCACGTGGCCTACGGCCTGCTCGGCCTCAAGGTGCACACCAAGACGACGCTGGTGGTGCGCGAGGAGGAGGGCGGCATGCGCCGGTACTGCCACATCGGCACCGGCAACTACAACAGCCGCACCGCCCGCATCTACGAGGACCTCGGCCTGCTCACCGCCGATCCCGACATCGGCGCCGACCTCACCCACCTCTTCAACTACCTCACGGGCTACGCCCGCTCCATCGACTACCAACGACTGCTCGTCGCCCCCGAGACCCTCCGCCCCCGCCTCCGGGCCCTCATCCGGGGCGAGATCGACGCCGGGGCCGGACGCGGCCGCATCGTGGCCAAGATGAACTCGCTGGTCGACCCCGAGATCATCGACGACCTCTACGAGGCGTCAGGCGCCGGCGTCGAGGTCGATCTCATCGTCCGCGGCATCTGCTGCCTGCGACCCGGCGCCCCGGGACTGTCGGATCGCATCCGGGTCCGGTCCATCGTCGGCCGCTACCTCGAGCACTCCCGCATCTACCACTTCGCCAACGGCAAGGGGCCGGGACGGGCGGCCTGGTACATCGGCTCGGCCGACTGGATGCCCCGCAACCTGGACCGGCGGGTCGAGGCGCTCACGCCCATCGACACCCCGTCGCTGCAGCAGCGCCTCATGGAGATCCTGCAGGTGAACCTGGCCGACGACACCCTGGCCTGGCGTCTCGGCCCCGAGGGGGACTGGGCCCCGCCCCCGCGCACGGGCCGGGTCGACACCCACCTGCGGCTCCAGGAGCTGCACCGCGCCCGGGCGTGAGCCCCGCCGACGACGACCGCCCGCTCGTCCTCGCCGCCGGCGCCGTCCTGCACCGGACCGGCCCCGAGGGCCACGAGGTCCTGCTGGTCCACCGGCCCCGTTACGACGACTGGTCGCTGCCCAAGGGCAAGCTCGAGGCAGGGGAGTCGTGGCGCGACGGGGCCCGGCGAGAGGTCGAGGAGGAGACCGGCCACACCGGCGTCCTCGGCGCCGAGGTCGCCCGGGTCCGCTACCGCGACCACCGGGACCGGCCCAAGGAGGTCCGCTACTTCGCCCTCGCCGATCCCGAGGGCACCTTCGCCGCCAACGACGAGGTGGACGAGGTCGCGTGGCTGCCCCTCGCCGCCGCCCGTCGTAAGGTCACCCGGCCCGCCGACGCCCGGGTGATCGCCGCCCTCGGCCGCCACCTGGAGGATCAGCCCGACCCATGAGCGCCACCCCGACCGCCGGCCCCTCCCGAGTCCCCTCGCTGTGGTTCCGGGTGCCCAACCGGCCCCAGGACTTCTTCACCGCCGAGGAGCTGGACCGGGCCCGCCGCTACCAGCGGCCGGTGACCCGGGCCCACCTGCTGCGCCTGGCGCTGAGCACGGCGCTGCTGATCGTGGTCATCGTCGGCGAGGTGGCCCCCCGCCTCGTCGACGCCCTCGGGGTCACGGGCTGGGTGCTGCAGCTGCTCGTCGTCCTGGTCGCCCTCGAGCTCCTGTCCCTCGTCGTGGGCACCCCGTTCGACGCCTGGCTCACGCTGCGTCACGACCGGGAGTGGGAGCTGTCCACCCAGACGACCGGCGGCTTCGTGGCCGACCTGGTGAAGGGTCTCGTGCTCGGCCTGGTCGTGAACGGCGTGCTGCTCATCGTCCTGCTGGCGGTGATCCGCACCACGCCGGCGTGGTGGCTGTGGGGCTGGCTGGTGATGGTCGTGTTCACCATCGGCCTGGGGTTCCTGTACCCGGTGCTGATCGCCCCCATCTTCAACACCTTCACGCCGCTGGAGGACGAGGACCTCGCGGGCCGGGTCGACCGGATCGCCGAGCGGGCCGGGGTGACCATCTCGGGCACCTACGTCGCCGACGAGAGCAAGCGGTCCCGCCGGGACAACGCCTATGTCGCCGGCCTGGGGGCGACCCGCCGGGTGGTGCTCTTCGACACGCTGCTCGAGCACCCGCCCGAGCTGGTCGAGCAGGTCGTCGCCCACGAGATCGGCCACTGGCGCCTACGGCACCTGGCCAAGCAGCTCCCCGTCATCGCCCTCCTCCTGCTCCTGGTCTTCGCCGGCCTGAAGGCCTTCGACGGCTGGACGTGGATCTTCGAGGTGGCGGGCGTGCCCACCGACGGGGACGTGCCGCCCCTGGGCCAGCCCACCGCCCTGCCGCTCCTGCTCGCCGCCACCCAGGTGGCCTTCGGCGTCCTGGGGCTGCTGACGGCCTGGCTCTCCCGGGCCTTCGAGCGCCAGGCCGACGTGGACGCCCTCGACCTCCTCGGCGAGCCGGCCACGATGCTGCGCATGCAGCGGGACCTGCACACCAGGAACCTGGCCGACCTGGAGCCGGGGCCGGTCAAGCGCCTGCAGGGCACCCACCCGCCGGCCGCCGAGCGCATGGCCCTCACCTCGGCCTGGGCGGCCGCCCACGGGGCGACCGTGGTGCCTCCCGGTTCTTCCTCCTGAGTTCACCTCCCGTCCACCTGGGCGCGGGTCGACGGCCAGACGGCCTCCGTAGGTTCCGCGCCGACAGAGACCACGGGCACGGTGCCCATCTCAGGAGGACATGCATCCCATGTTGCGCAACAGCCGCCTTCGGTGGCTCCTCGGCCTGCTGGCCGCCCTCTCCCTGCTGGCTGCGGCCTGCGGTGACGACAGCGAGTCGTCCGACGGCGGCGACGGCGGCTCGGGCGAGTCGGCCTCGGCCGTCCCCGAGTGCCTCGACATCCCGGCGCTCTACGCGCTGACCGGCCCCGAGTCGATCGGCTTCGCCAACTGGTCCGACGCCGCCGACCTGGCCACCACGGTCGGCTCCGAGTACGCCGACCAGCTGCCCGACGAGCCCTTCACCATGACCGGTCCCGGTGAGGAGTCCGGCACCTACGACACCTACGTCGAGTTCGTGATCGAGGGCATCGCCGAGGAGCAGGGCATACCCGAGGAGGAGTGGGCCACCCGCCCGGACTACACCTCGTCGCCCAACGACAACGTGATCATCGAGGGCATCTCCGGCACCGACAACAGCTTCGGCTGGACCGGCTTCGCCTTCGCCGAGGAGAACCTCGACACCGTGCGCGAGATCGCCGTCGTGGGCGAGGACGGCAGCTGCGTCGACCCGAGCATCGAGACGATCTCGGACGGCACCTACCCGCTGTCGCGGCCGCTGTTCATCTACGTGAGCGCCGCCTCGCTGGCCGACAACGAGGCCGTGCAGGCCTACGTCGACTACTACCTCGGCGACGAGGGCTACCAGGCCGTGAGCGACGCCGGCTACGTGCAGATGCTCGAGGAGGACTGGGCCACCACCACGGCGGCCTGGGAGGAGGCCGGTGGCACCCCCGGCGAGCCCGCCAGCGGCGTCTCCGGTGAGGTGATCATCTCCGGCTCCTCGACCGTCGAGCCCATCAGCTCGCTGGTCGCCGAGAACTTCTCGGCCGAGAACCCCGACGTCAGCATCTCGGTGGACGGTCCCGGCACCGGTGACGGCTTCGAGCTGTTCTGCAACGGCGAGACCGACATCTCCGACGCCTCCCGGCCCATCGAGGCCGAGGAGATCGAGGCCTGCGAGGCCAACGGGATCGAGTACGTCGAGCTGCAGATCGGCCTCGACGGCCTGAGCATCCTCACCAAGGCCTGAGCCTTCCCTCCACGCCCTGACGAGCCCGGCGGCGGGGGCGGACCCGATCCGCCCCCACCGCCGACTCATCTCCTGCTGTTCACCTTTCGTTCACCTACCGGTGACGTGCTCGCCCCGAGGGCGACACGACCCTCTCCTAGCGTCCGACCCGTGATCGAGTCCGACGCTCGTCCCCGAGGAGCCCCTTCATCCCATGGCTGACGCCTCGCTACCGGTGCCGGTCGGCATCTCCGCCGCCGACCTCCGCATCAGCGCCTCCCGGCGCCACAAGGAATCGGTGATGCGGGTGGTGTTCTTCTCGGCCGCCGCCCTCTCGGTCGTGGTGACCGTGCTCATCGTCGTCTCGCTGGTGGGGGAGGCCCTGACCTTCCTGCGTGACATCGAGCTGAGCCAGCTCAACGAGATCGGCTGGTTCCCCCGGCGGGGCTACTACGACATCGGCACCCTCGTGGTGGGGACCCTGATCGTCACCGCCATCGCCATGTGCGTCGCCTGGCCCCTCGGGGTGGGCGCCGCCGTCTACCTCTCCGAGTACGCCCGGCCCCGGACCCGGCGGCTGCTGAAGCCGATCCTCGAGATCCTGGCCGGTATCCCCAGCGTGGTGCTCGGCTTCTTCGCCCTGACGGTCATCTCACCCGATCTGGTCCAGGAGGTCTTCACCGACGCCCAGCAGTTCAACCTGCTGGCGGCCGGCCTCGGTGTCGGCATCCTCACGATCCCCCTGGTGGCGTCCATCTCGGAGGACGCCCTGCGCTCGGTGCCCAACTCGATGCGGGAGGCGTCCGAGGGCCTGGGGGCCCGGCGTATGACCACCACGGTCAAGGTCGTCATCCCCGCCGCCGTCTCCGGCCTGGTGGCCGCCCTCATCATCGGGGTCTCCCGGGCCATCGGCGAGACGATGGTGGTGGCCATCGCCGCCGGGGCGAGTGGTGGCTCGCTGTTCACCACCAGCCCCCTCGACCCGGGCCAGACCATGACGGCGGCCATGGCCTCGCTCGCCACCGGCACCGACCAGGTGCGAGGGGCGAGCGGCGCCTTCCAGAGCCTCTTCTTCGTGGGCCTGCTGCTCTTCCTGATCACGCTCGTCCTGAACATCGTGTCCGAGCGCTTCGTCGCCCGGGTCCGTCAGCGGTACTAGGAGCACTCATGTCCGTGCTGACCCAGCCCCGCGACAACGCGTCGGTCACCCAACAGGCCGTGGCCGAGGCCCTCAAGGGCAAGAAGACCGACCTCCCCGACACCCTCTACAAGTACGGGATGCTGTCGGCCCTGCTGATCTCGATGGGGATCCTCATCGTGCTCATCGCCTCGGTGCTGGGCGACGGCCTCGAGGTCCTGGCCGACCGGGGTCTCGACTTCCTCACCTCGGGCAACTCCGGCGACCCCAGCCAGGCCGGCATGTGGCAGGCCATCTACGGGTCGTTCTGGATCGGGGTGATCGTGGCCGTGCTGGCCTTCCCCCTGGGGATCGCCGCCGCCGTCTACCTCGAGGAGTACGCCGGCGAGAGCTGGCTGACCCGCTTCATCACCGTCAACATCCGCAACCTGGCGGGCGTGCCCTCGATCGTCTACGGGATCCTCGGCCTGACGGTGTTCGTCAAGGCGATCCAGGGCTTCACCGGCGGGCGCTCGATCATCTCCGGCGGACTCACCCTGGCCATCCTCGTCCTGCCCATCGTGATCATCACCGCGGCCGAGGCCCTGCGGGCCGTGCCCGACAGCATCCGCGAGGCCGGCTACGGCGTGGGCGCCGCCAAGTGGGAGGTGGTCCGGGCCCACGTGCTGCCGTACGCGGCGCCCGGGATCATCACCGGGACGATCCTCTCCCTGGCCCGGGCCCTGGGCGAAGCCGCCCCGCTCATCCTGGTCGGTGCCGCGGTCGGCTTCTTCGACGTGGCCGAGGGGACCTCGGTCTGGGACCGCATCCACGGCTCGTTCACGGCCATGCCCAACCTGACCTTCTCGTGGGCCCGCCAGCCGGGTGACGACTGGCAGGCCAACACGGCCGCGGCCATCGTGGTGATGCTGGTCGTGATCTTCGCCTTCAACACCATCGCCATCCTGCTGCGCAACCGCTACGACCGGAAGAGGGACTACTGATGTCCGAGCCCACGACGACGACCCCGGAGAGGAACGTGCTGGACCCCGACGGCGAGACGCTGTTCCGCGAACCCGTGCCCGAGGTTCGGGACGTGGACACCGAGCCGATCCACGAGACCGAGGCGGTCTTCGACATCCGGGACCTGTCGGTCTTCTACGGCGGGTTCCGGGCCGTGCGCAACGTCGACATGGTCGTGCGTCGCCACGAGATCACCGCCTTCATCGGCCCCTCGGGCTGCGGCAAGACCACCGTGTTGCGCTGCCTCAACCGGATGAACGACCTCGTCCCCACGGCCCGCGTGGAGGGCCGGATCCTCCATCACGGCGTGGACCTCTACGACCCCGAGGTCGACGCCGTCGAGGTGCGGCGCCGGATCGGCATGGTGTTCCAGAAGCCGAACCCCTTCCCCAAGTCGATCTACGACAACATCGCCTACGGCCCCCGCATCGCCGGTCGGACGAAGTCCGAGATGGACGACATCGTCGAGCGGTCGCTGCGCCAGGCGGCGCTGTGGGACGAGGTGAAG
>CAYTJS010000160.1:0-8895 GCA_964438115.1 uncultured Iamiaceae bacterium | reverse complement strand
AGGGCCTCGGGGTCGAGCCCGACCAGGTGCTCATCGACGGCAACTGGGACTTCGTCGGGGGCGGGCGCCGGACCCGCAAGCTGGTGAAGGGCGACGCCACCTGCCTGTCGATCGCCGCCGCCTCGATCCTGGCCAAGGTCAGCCGCGACCGCATCATGCGGGCCGAGGCGCGGCACTACCCGGGCTACGACTTCGAGTTCAACAAGGGCTACCCGTGCCCCCGCCACAAGGCCGCCCTCCAGTGGCAGGGCCCCAGCGCCATCCACCGCCGTTCCTGGGTCTTCATGGACCACCTCCCCTGGACCGGCACCCCCCGGACAAACCCCCAGCAGCAGCTGTTCCGCTGACCTAGTTCTGGGGGAGCTCCCGGAACGGGCTGGTGGTGTCGATGCCGGGCTCCTTGGGGAGGCCGAGCACCCGCTCGGAGACGATGTTGCGCAGCACCTCGTCGGTGCCGCCGGCGATGCGCATGCCGGGGATGCCCAGCACGAACACGCTCCAGGCGTAGGTGCCCCACTCGCCGGTGTCGGCCACCAGCTTGGGCCCGAGCACACTCGACACGAAGGCGGCGGTGAGCTGGAGGTTGCGGGTCAGGGTCATCTTGGCGATGGAGAGCTCGGGGCCGGGGGCCTGGCCCGCCTTGACCTTGTCCATGGCCCGCTGGTTGTTCCACTTGGCCACCTGCATGTTCTCGTACAGGCGGGCCAGCTCGCCCCGGACGAGGGGGTCCTGGTCGAGACCGAAGTGCTGGGCCATCTGGATGAGACGGCTGGCGTTGCCCAGGCCCATGCCCGAGCCGCTGCCGGCGCCGATGGACGCCCGCTCGTTCATCAGGGTGGTGAGGGCCACGGCCCAGCCCTGGCCCACGTCGCCGAGGCGGTGGTCGTCGGGCACCCGCACGTCGGTGAAGAACACCTCGTTGAAGGCGGCGCCGCCGGTCATCTGGCGCAGGGGGCGGATCTCGACACCGGGGGCGTGCAGGTCGACGACGAAGCCGGTCAGGCCCTTGTGCTTGGGCTGGTCGACGTCGGTGCGGCAGATGACCTCGCCGATGTCGCTGTAGTGGGCGCCGGAGGTCCAGACCTTCTGGCCGTTGATCACCCACTCGTCGCCGTCGCGCACCGCCTTGGTCTGCAGGCCCGCCAGGTCCGAGCCGGCGCCGGGCTCGCTGAAGAGCTGGGCGCCGACGATGTCGCCCCGGTACATCTTGGGCAGGTAGGCCGCCTTCACCGTCTCGGTGGCATGGGCCAGGATCGTGGGGGCGACCATGCCCAGGCCGATGCCGAACGCGCTCTGGTTGGGGGTGAGGTACTGGCTCTCCAGTGAGGCGTAGGCCCGGTCGTAGCTGCCCGGCAGCTCGCGGCCCCCGTACTCGGCGGGGCCGGTGATCCAGCCCAGGCCGGCGTCGTAGCGCCGGGCCCGCCACACCTTGGCCTCGGCCAGGTCGGCCAGCTCGTCCTCGCGCGACTTCTCCTCGATGACCGAGATCTCGTCGCTGCCCTCGCCCCAGACGAAGGCGGCCCGGTCACCGGCGTCGGGGCGCCGCTCGGCGTGGGCGTCGAGGAAGGCGGTCACCTCGGCGCGGAACTCGTCGAGGGTGGGCTGGTCGGCCACGGCGCGGCTCCCGGTGGGTGGGGGACGAAAACTTGACTGCTCGGTCAAGGTAGCCGCGCCGGTACCGTCGGGTCATGGCCTCGTCCCCGTGGCGCCGCGGTGCCCGCTGGCTGCTCGCCTTCGGTCTCTGGACCGCCTTCGTGTGGACCACGCGGATCGGCACCCTTCTGGCCGAGGACGACCTCTCGGCCGGGGCCCGGACCCTGCGCATGACCCTCGTGCTGAGCTTCACGGCCGTGGCGGGCATCGCCCTGGTCGTCTGGTGGCGGACCCGCCGTCGGGCGCCCACCCGCGGGGAGGCGGGCCTCGTGCTGGCTGGCTGTGCCTGGACGATCGGTGTCTGGGTGCTGCGCAGCATCCAGATCCCCCTCGCCGGCCACGACGGGGGGTTCGTGATCGTGCACTGGGTGTTGGCCGCCGTGTCCATCGCATTGGCCGTCTCCGTGGCCCGCACCACTACGATGCCGCCTCGTCATGGGACAGCCGGTCACCGTCGTGCAGAAGCCGACGTCACGCGCTGACGTCGTCCGTTTCGAGATCAACCGTGCCATCACCGGCATGGAGGCCCTGCGCTACGCCGCGGGCGACGAGGTGGCCGGTGACCGGCCGCCCGACCGTCTGGCCCGCCAGCTCCTCGGCCACCCCGGCGTCGAGGCGGTGCACGTCTACGCCAACGTGATCACCGTCGACCTCGGCGCCGGTGTCGTGGCCTCCGAGCAACTCGTCGACGAGATCGCCGAGCTGTTCACCTACTACCGCGAGGGTGTCGAGGTCGTCACCCCCGGCTGAGCCCACCGGACGAGCAGATGGATGGGTAGGTTCGTCCGATGAGCTCCTTCCACGTCGGCGTCCAGCTCCACCCTCAGCACACGTCGGTGGCCGACCTGCGGGCCGCCTGGGAGGCGGCCGAGGCCCTCGGGGTGGACAGCATCTGGACCTGGGACCACTTCTACCCGCTCTACGGCGACGACACCGGTGCCCACTTCGAGGGGTGGTCGCTGCTCGCCGCCATGGCGGTGACCACCAGCCGGGCCCGCTTCGGGATGCTGGTGACCGGCAACTCCTACCGGAACCCCGACCTGCTCGCCGACATGGCCCGCACCGTGGACCACCTGAGCGACGGGCGGCTGTACCTGGGCATCGGGGCCGGGTGGTTCGAGAAGGACTACGACGAGTACGGCTACGAGTTCGGGACCGCGGGTGGCCGCCTGCGGGCGCTGGAGACCTCGCTGCAGCGGATCCGGGCCCGGCTGGGCGAGCTGAACCCCGGCCCGGTGGGCGACCTGCCCGTCCTCGTGGGAGGCGGTGGTGAGCAGGTGACGCTGCGCCTGGTGGCCCAGTACGCCGACGCCTGGAACACCTTCGGCCCGCCGGCCAACTTCGCCCACAAGAACGAGGTCCTCGACCGCTGGTGTGCCGAGGTGGGCCGGGACCCCGCCGACATCGAGCGCACCGTGGCCCTCAACGCCAACGAGGTGGACGACGCCGAGGCCTTCGTCGCCGCCGGGGCCAGCCACCTCATCGTGATGACCGGCGCCCCCTTCGACCTCACCCCGGTCGAGACCCTCCTCGCCGCCCGCTCCTGAACCCTCAGAACCGACGACCTACGCGGTCTGCCAGACGAGGACCTCGGTGTCGTCGGTGGTGGCGGTGAGGGTGAGGCCGGCCTCGGCGGTGAGGCGGGCGGCGTCGGCCTCGGCCAGGTCGTGGTCCTCCAGTCGGGCGCTGCCGCGGGCGACGAAGACGTGGACGTGGGGGGCCTCGGGCACGGCGACGGACTCGTCGGTGCCCATCCGGGCCACCCAGAGCACGGCCTCGGCCTGGTGGAGGTGGACGGCGCCCTCGTGGCCCTGACCCGAGGCCACCGCCACGAGGCCACCGGCATCGAGGCGGTCACCGACGTCGGCCTGCTCGTAGCCGGGCTCGATGCCGAGCGTGTCGGGCCGTACCCACATCTGGACGAAGTGCACGGGCTCGTCGGGGCTGGCGTTCATCTCGGAGTGGAGGATCCCGGTGCCGGCCGACATCCGCTGGGCCAGCCCGGGGGTGATGACCCCGGCGTGGCCGGTGGAGTCCTCGTGGGCCACGCCCCCCTCGAGCACCCAGGTCACGATCTCCATGTCCCGGTGGGGGTGGGTGCCGAAGCCGGCGCCGGGCGCCACCCGGTCGTCGTTGCTGACGAGCAGCAGCCCGTGGCCCACGTTGGCCGGGTCGTGATGGGACCCGAAGCTGAAGCTGTGCCAGGAGTCGAGCCAGCCGACGTCGGTGTGGAACCGGGCGGCGGCCGGGTGGACGTCGATCACGGGCGTCCCCTCACATCACCGGGTGGCCGTACATCTCGCCCAACGGGTCGCTGATGAGCTCGAGGCGGGCGCCGTCGGGGTCGCGGAAGTAGATCGAGGACCCGTCGATGTGCTGGTACTCGACCCCGGCGTCGTCGAGGCGAGCCTTGATCTCGGCCCAGCGCTCGGGCGTCTGGGAGATGGCCAGGTGGTGCAGCCCGCCGAGCACCTCGGCGTAGGGCCCGAGGTCGAGGCCGGGCATGTCGAAGAAGGCCAGCGAGTTGCCGTTGCCGATGTCGAAGAAGAAGTGGGTCGAGCCGCCGTAGTCCCGGTTCTCCCACATCTCGGTCAGCGGGAAGCCCAGCAGCCCCTGGTAGAAGCGAATCGTCGTCTCGACGTCGGAGGACAGCAGGGCGACGTGGTGGACGCCCCGGGCCGACGACGGGGGCCGGTCGGGCCGCTCCTTCAGGTACTGGGCCCGCAGCTCCTGGCGGCGGGCCTCGAGGGCATCGAGGTCGCGGTCCATGCCGGAACGAACGACCCGGCGACCGCCCTTGTTCCCCGGGGCCGTCGAAACCCTGGGGTCCCACCCTGGTGGGTGTCCGGACGGGGGAGCGCACCCTCCCTCCATCTCGACTGGTGGGAGAACACCCATGACCCGATCCCTGCGCCCCCTGGGGGTGATCCTGGCCGCCGTGGCCCTGCTCGCCGCCGCCTGTGGTGGCGGTGGCGACGCCGATGGCGACGACGAGGCCCCGACCACGACCGAGGCGGCCGCCGCGTTGCCCGAGCTGGACGCGGTCTTCGAGGACGACCTGGTCGACGACACCAACGGCTGGGGCGAGAGCGACCAGGACGGGCTCCGCGCCGGGTTCACCGCCGACGGTTACGAGGTCACGGTGGCCGGCACGGCGAACTGGTCCGGCTACGCGGACGCCGGCCCGCTGAGCATGGAGGACGTCTCGACCACGGTCACGGTGGCCGACCCCGACGGGCCGTCACCCCGCTGGTTCGGCGTGATGTGCCGGGGCCAGCGCACCGGGCCGACCGACTACTACACCCTGCTGGTGGACAACGACAGCGGGGACTGGACCATTCGCCGGTACTCGAGCCGCAACCCCGACGAGCCCACGGTGCTGGCCGAGGGCGAGGCCGACGCCCTGGAGGGGGCGGGGGTCGACGAGGAGGTCGAGCTGACCGGCACCTGCCTGGGCGACGGCGCCGGTGACGAGGTGGAACTGGTTCTCACCGTCGACGGCACCGAGATCGGCCGGGCCACCGACGAGGACGGCCTGCCCGCCGGGACCACCGGCCTGAGCGTGGGCCCGGCCGACGACGCCGACGAGGCGGCACCGATCAGCTTCACGGGCATCGAGGTCGCCGGCGACGAGGGCGACGCCGATCTGGAGTTCGCCGACGACTTCAGTGACCCGGCCAGCGGCTGGCTGGAGGTCGACGAGCAGGGCACCACCGCGGGCTACGGCGACGGCACCTACGACGTCGAGACCACCGCGGCCTTCGGGGCGGGGATCCCGGTGCGCCCGCCGCTGCCCACCGCCGGCACGGCGGCAATCACCCTCACCGGCGACCTGACCGACGGCTTCGCCGGCTGGTGCCTCACCGGCGAGGGCGGCCAGTACGAGCTGGCCCTCAGCGCCGAGGGGTACGCCTCGCTCGGCCACTACGCCGACGACGGCACGTTCAGCCTGATCGACGAGGTGACCGGCGCCTGGTCGGGCGACGCGCCCCGGGTGACCGCGGGCTGGAACACGGACGGATCGAGCACCCGCCTGGACCTCTACGTGGACGAGCAGCAGCTGCTGACCACCGTGGACGACCGGGTGACCACCCTGACCGGCATCGGGCTGTGCGGCACGGTCAGCTCCGACGCCCCGGGCGGGTCCCTGTCCCTGTCCTTCGACGACCTCGCCTTCGTCGGGGAGGGCTGATCAGGCGTCGGCCAACGCGGTGGCCAGCTCCCGACGCCCGGCGATGCCCAGCTTCGGGTAGGCGTTGGCCAGGTGGTACTCCACCGTCTTCACCCCGACGAAGAGCCGTTCGGCGATCGCCCGGTTGGTCAGGCCCTCGGCCGCCAGCCGGGCGATGCGGGCCTCGCTCGGGGTGAGCGACGCCGGCCCGGTCAGCGCCGCCCGCCGCGGTCGGCCCCCGGCGGCGGCCAGCTCGGCCCGGGCCTCGGCGGCCAGGACCCGCAGGTCGCCGGCCTCGGCGTCGTGCAGGGCGGCCCGCAGCGGCTCCCGGGCCTCGGCCGGCCGTCGGGCGTGGCGCAGGGCCCGACCCCGCTCGACGCGCACCCGGGTCAGCTCCAGGCGGGCGCCGGAGTCCGCCAGGAGAACCTCGGCCTCGTCGAGGAGGGCCAGGCGGTCGTCCACGGCGGGGTGCAGGGAGGCCAGGACCCGGAGGGCGGCGGCGTGGGGCCGGGCGGCGCCGAAGGTGGCAGCGAGGGCGACCTCCTCCTCGGCCAGGGCGACCGCCTCGTCGCCGTCACCGGGCTCGCCGCGAGCGGCGAGCGCCCGGGCGACGGTGGTCCGCCAACGGACGGTGGCCGGGTTGTCGTCGGCCGTCCCCCGGCGGGCCCCGATGGTGCGGGCCGTCCCCAGGCTCTCGGCGGCCCGGCCCCGGGCGGCGAGGAGGTCGCAGTGGGCGGTGAGCCACAGGTCGTAGCCGGGATTGGTGGTCCAGTCCGGGCCGTCGGGCAGGGCCAGGGCGGCCTCGGCCTCGTCGAGGAGGCCCTGCTCCCGCAGGGCCATGGACAGGGTGGCCTGGGTGCCGGTCCGGTCGACGCCCCAGAGCTCCCGGCCCGCCGTCATCGCCGCGTTCGCCTCGGCCACGGCGTCGGCGACCCGGCCGGCGTGGAAGGCCACCCGGGCCCGGTAGGTGGAGGCAGAGGCGAAGGTGACGACGTTGCCCCGTCGGGCGGCCGCCCCGAGGGCCCGGTCGAGGGCCTCCCCGGCGGTGGCGTAGTCGTCGCCCAGGGTCAGGCAGAGGCAGGCGATGAGGTACCCCGGGCCGCGGGTGATCTCGCCGTCGGCCCCGTCGGGCACGGCCACCGCCCGCCGGGCCAGCTCGAGCACCGCCGCCGCGCCCGGCGTCACCCGCCGCGACCATTCATAGGCGCCCAGGGCCAGCAGGGAGCGCCCGGCGGCGGTGTCGGTCCCGGGCGGCCGGTCGAGGACGTCGGCCAGGGCGGCGTCGACGGTGGCCCGCACCACGGGGTCCTGGCGGGCGGCGAAGCCGAGGGCGGCGACGGTGGCCAGCCGGGTGTCGTCGTCGAAGGTGGCGAGGTCGAGCGCCTCCTGGAAGGCACCGGCGGCGCCGGCCAGGTCGCCCGCCCCGAGGAGGGTGTGGCCGAGGCGGCGCAGGCCCGAGGCGAGGGCCGGGGTGTCGACGAGGGCGCGGAGCTGGACCTGGTGGTCCCGCCAGGCGGGGTCCCCCGCCCCGGCCTCGGCCCGGGCCCGGTCGGCCAGGACCGCGGGGGTGAGGGCGGCCGCCGGCGGCTCGGCCAGGGCCCGGCGCAGGAGGCGGACGGCGTCGGCGGCGTCGCCGCCCTCGAGGGTGCGGCGACCGGCCTCGTGCAGGACCCGGGCCACCTCGGCGTCGCCCGCCGGGACCCGGTCGACCAGGTGGGGGGCCACCCGGGAGGCCGGCGCTCCCTCGGCGGTGAGGACCGCCGCCACCCGCCGGTGGCGGTCCCCGGTGATCGAGGGGCTCAGGCCGTCGAGCACGGCGTGGCGGACCGTCCCGTGGACGACGGCCAGGTCGTCGGCGGCCGGCGGGGCGAGGAGGGCGAGGTCGGCCAGCGTGGCCGCCGCTTCACGCACGGCGACCGGGCTCAGGTCCGTCACCGCCGCCACCAGGGCGACGGTGGTCTCGTCGCCGGCCACGGCCACGGTCTCGAGGACCGAACGGGCGGCCGGGGTGAGGGTGGCGACCCGCCGGGCGACCGTCCCCGCCAGCACCGCGGCGACGTCCTCGATCGGATCGGCGACGGCCTCCTCGGCGTCTTCGACCGCATCGGGCGCGACGAGGTCGACGGTGGCGAGGAGCTGGTCGACGACGAGGGGGTTGCCCGCCGTCAGGCGGTCGACGGCGGCGACCAGGTCGGCGCCCGCGTCGGGCACCCGGGCCCGGACCAGTCGGTCGACGGCGGCCTCGCTGAGACGGGGCAGGGTCAGGGTCTCGGCCCCGGGCACGTCGGCCATCGACGGTCGGGTGGCGTCGGTGCCGGGTCGGGTGGCGACGACCAGGAGCACGGGCAGGTCGGCCAGCCGGGCCCCGAGGTAGTGCAGGAGCCGGTCGCCGGGCTCGTCGACCCACTGGGCGTCGTCGACCACGAGGGCCAGGGGCGCCTCGGCGGCGAGGGTGGCGGTCACCCACCAGAGGGCGTGGATCAGCCGGTACGGGTCGGGTCCGGCGGAGCCGTCGTCGTCGAGCAGGTGCCGGGCCGGGCCGGCAGCGCCGGCGAGGACGTGGTCGCGGGCGTCGTCGTCGAGGTCCCGCAGGACGGGCTCGAAGAGCTGGCGGGCCAGGCCCAGGGCGAGGGGCCGCTCGGCCTCGGTGCCCCGACCGGCCAGCACCCGGAGACCGGCGGTGGCGGCCCGGGCCCGGGCCTCGGCCACCAGGCGGGTCTTGCCCAGGCCGGGACCGGCCTCGACGACGACCAGCCGACCGCGACCGGCGCGGGCGGCGGCCACGGCGTCGTCGAGGCGGGCGAGGGCCTCGTCGCGCTCGAGCAGGGTGGGGTCGGGGTGGGTCACGGGCCGGGGAGGAGGCGGGGGCAGGGTGCGCCGGAGGGTAGCCAAGGCCCTCCGACGGGGGACCGTCACCCCCACTTGCCCGTGGCGAACAGACGTTCGATACTGGCGGGGTGCAGGCACAGGTGGCCCCGGTGGTGCTGGCCGAGGAGCGGCGTCTGCCCGCGGCCGGGGCCCTGGCCCCGGTGCTGCCCGGTGGGGGGTTGCGGCGGGGGTCGGTGGTCGGC
>CAYTJS010000159.1:0-8979 GCA_964438115.1 uncultured Iamiaceae bacterium | reverse complement strand
CCCACGGGGGCTGCGCCCCCGGCTCGCCGGCCGGCGTCGTACCATCACCGGCTGACGAAGGGGGTGCGCCGATGCAGCGCCTGACCGGGCTGGACGCCGGGTTCCTGTCCATGGAGACCCAGACGGCGCCCATGCACGTCGCCAGCCTGGCCGTGTTCGACCCCAGCACCGTCGACGGCGACTTCGACCTGCGCCACCTCCGCGAGGTGTACGGCGCCCGTCTCCACCTCGCCCCACCGTTCCGCCGCCGGCTGCGCGAGGTCCCCTTCGGCCTCCACCACCCGCTGTGGATCGAGGACCCTGACTTCGACATCGACTGGCACCTGCGCCACGTCGCCGTCCCCGCCCCCGGCGGGCCCCGCGAGCTGGCCGAGCTGGCCGCCCGCATCAACGCCATCCCCCTCGACCGCAGCCGGCCGCTGTGGGAGATGTGGCTCATCGACGGCGTGGCCGGCGGCAACGTCGCCGTGCTGAGCAAGGTCCACCACGCCGCCATCGACGGCGCCTCGGGCAATGAGATCACCGTCGCCACCCTCGACCTGGCCCCCGAGGGCGACGAGAAGCCGGCCCCCGAGCAGGAGTGGGCCCCGGACCCGATCCCCAGCGACGTCGAGATGCTGGCGCACGCCACGGCGTCGCTGCTCACGTCGCCGCTGCGGGTGCTGAAGGCGACCCGCCGCACCCTCGACACCGCCCTCGGGCGGGCGGGTCTGCCCAAGGCGGCGGCCGCCCCGGCGCCCTTCGCCGCTCCCCGCACGTCACTCAACGGCGCCCTCAGCCGCCAGCGCACCTTCGCCACGACCTCGCTGTCGCTGCCTGCGGTCAAGGCGGTGAAGGCGGCCCACGACGTCAAGGTCAACGACGTGGTCCTGGCCCTGTGCGCCGGGGCGCTGCGGCGCTGGTTCGAGGCCCGGGACGAGGCCGTCGACGGCTCGCTGGTGGCCATGGTCCCGGTGTCGGTGCGCACCGAGGACGAGAAGGGGGCCATGGGCAACCGGGTGTCGTCGATGCTCGTCTCGCTGGCCACCGAGATCGCCGACCCGGTCGTGCGCCTGCAGGTCATCGGCGACGCCACCCGCGAGGCCAAGGAGCGCCACGCCATCGGCGCCGACGCCCTCACCGACTGGGCCGAGTTCGCCGCCCCCGCCCTGCTGGGCCGGGCCGCCCGGCTCTACTCCCGCATGCACCTGGCCAACATGCACCGGCCGGTGTTCAACGTGACCATCTCCAACGTGCCCGGCCCGCCGTTCCCGCTGTACTCGGCCGGGGCCGAGCTGCTGGCCAACTACCCGATGGGGCCGATCTTCGACGGGGCCGGGCTCAACATGACGGTGATGAGCTACCGGGACCAGCTCGACTTCGGCCTGCAGGCCTGTCCCGAGCTGGTGGGCGACCCGTGGGCGCTGGCCGGCCACCTCGAGGAGGCACTGGCCGAGCTGGCCGCCACGGTCCCCGAGCTGTCGGGCGAGCCGCTGGTCCGTCACCCCTTCGGTGCCGAGGACGTCGAGACCGCCGCCGGTGGCACCGTCACCGTCGACCTGGCCAGCGTCCCCGACACCGACGAGCTCATCGCCCGGGCCCAGGCCGCCCTCGACCGCGCCCGCGCCGACCGCGAGGACGCCGCCGCCCTGGCCGCCGCCCTCGAGGAGCTCCGCCAAGCCGCCAACTTCGGCCGCACCGCATGATCGGCAGGTCAGGGGGTCAGGGCGGTGCGGAGGGCGGCGGCGACCCGGTCGGCGTGGGTGTCGTCGTCGTAGGGGGCGCGGGGCCAGAAGAAGCCGCGCAGGCCGTCCTTGCGGTTGCGGGGGACCACGTGGACGTGGAGGTGGGGCACGCTCTGGCTGACCCTGTTGTTCATGGCCACGAAGGAGCCGGCGGCGCCGAGGGCGGTCTCCATCGCCGCAGAGGTGCGCCGGGCCTCGGCGAAGAGGGGGGCGAGCAGGTCGTCGGGCAGGTCGGCCAGGGTCTCGACGTGGGCCTTGGGCACGATCAGCACGTGGCCGGGGAAGAGGGGCCGGTGGTCGAGGAAGCCGAGCACGGCGTCGGTCTCGAGCACGACCCGGGCCTCGACCTCGCCGGCGACGATCCGGCAGAACACGCACCCGGCCATCCCGGCACCGTAGGCCCGCCCGCGGTCCGGTCTGGCCGTTCTGGCACCCGATGCTCCGGTCAGGACCGGCAAACCAGGTGCCAGAACGGGGGTGGGGGGCGGCGTACGGTGCCGGGTGTGCGCGTCACCCTGCTCGTGACCTGTGTGGTCGACCTGCTCGAGCCCGAGGTGGGCGAGGCGACCGTGCGGGTGCTGCGGGCCGGCGGTTGCGAGGTGGGCGTGGCCCTCGACCAGACCTGCTGCGGCCAGCCCGCCTGGAACGCCGGCCACGCCGACGAGGCGGCCCGGGTGGCCCGCACCACCCTGCGGGCCCTGGAGGACCAGCTCCTCGCCGGCGCCGAGCTGGTCGTCGTCCCGTCCGGCTCCTGCGCCACGATGGTCCGCCGCTCGTGGCCCGATCTGTTCGAGCGGGTGGGTGACCCCTCGACCGCGGCCCGCGCCCGTTGGGTGGCCGACCGCACCCGCGAGCTGTCCGAGCTGGTCGACGAGCTGGACCTCCCGCCCCTGGTCACCGCGCGCATCCGGGTGGCCCAGCACCACTCCTGCCACCTGCTGCGGGAGCTGGGGGTGCGGGACCAGCCCGAGCGCGTGCTCGACCGGGTCGACGGCGTCGTGCGGGTGGCTTGGGCGGGCGATGACCGCTGCTGCGGGTTCGGGGGGATGTTCTCGGTGAAGCTCCCCGAGCTGGCCTCGGCCATGGCCGACGAGAAGCTGGTGGCCCTGGCCGCGGCCCAGGTGGACGAGGTCGTGGGATGCGACGCCTCCTGCCTGGCCCACCTGCGGGCCCGGGCCGAGGGGGTCGGGGCCCCGATCCGCACCCGGCACCTGGCCCAGGTCCTCGACGACGCCCTGGGCGGCGACCGGTGACCGACGGCGGCCTGCGGGCGCGCACGGCGGCGGCGGTGGCCGACCGGGCGCTGCACGACCGGGTCACCGCCGCCACCGACCGCTTCGTGGCCAAGCGGGCCGAGGGCCTGGCCGGCCTCGAGGACGCCGACGGCTTGCGCCGGGCGGCCCGGGCCGTCAAGGGTGACGTGCTCGCCCGCCTGCCCGACCTCCTCGAGCAGTTCGCCGACAACGTGCTGGCCCGGGGCGGTCACGTCTGCTGGGCGACCACCGCCGAGGACGCCAACCGCTACGTCACCGACCTGGCCGTCGGCGCCGGGGGCCGGGTCGTCAAGTCGAAGTCGATGGCCACCGAGGAGATCGGCCTCAACCACGCCCTCGAGGCGGCGGGCTGCGAGGTCACCGAGACCGACCTGGGCGAGTGGATCATCCAGCTGGCGGGGGAGCGGCCCAGCCACATCATCCTCCCCGCCCTGCACCGGGACCGCCACACGATCCGAGACGTCCTCGTCGAGCGGGCCGGCATCGCCCCCGATGCCGTCGCCGCCACGCCCGAGTCGATCACCGAGGTGGCCCGGGAGGCCCTGCGCCGGCGGTTCCTCGCCGCCGACGTCGGGGTCACCGGGGCCAACTTCGCGGTGGCCGAGACCGGCTCGATCGTCCTCGTCACCAACGAGGGCAACGGCCGCCTGGTCACGGCCCTGCCGCCGGTGCAGGTGGTGGTGCTGGGCATGGAGCGGCTGGTGGCCGACTGGTCCCAGCTCGACCTGATGGTCAACCTGCTGGCCCGGTCGGCGAGCGGTCAGCCCCTCAGCTCGTACACCAGCGTCACCACCGGGCCCCGTCGGCCGGGCGAAACCGACGGGCCCGAGGAGTGGCACGTCGTGATCCTCGACAACGGGCGCCGCGACCTGCTCGCCTCGGAGTACCACGAGATGCTCGGCTGCATCCGCTGCGGGGCCTGCCTCAACGTGTGCCCGGTGTTCCGCCAGACCGGAGGGCACGCCTACGGCTCCGTCTACAGCGGGCCGATGGGTGCCGTGCTCTCGCCGCTCCTCTTCGACGGGCTGGACGAGCTGAGCGATGCCTCGACGCTGTGCGGCGCCTGCATGGACGCCTGCCCGGTGCAGATCCCGCTGCAGGACCTGCTGTTGTCGCTGCGCCGGGACCGGGCCGCCGACGCCGGCCGGGTCCAGCGGACGGCGTGGCAGGCCTGGGCCCGGGCGTGGTCGTCGCCCCGGGGCTACCGGGCGTCCACCGCCGCCGGCCGCTTCGCCGGCGCCGTCGGCCCCCTGGCCGAGCGCTGGGCCGCCGGCCGCAGCATCCCCACCCCCGCCCCCCGCCGCTTCCGCGACCGCTGGGCCGCCGGCGAGGTCTGACCCCGTGCCCCCCTCGAGTTGGAGGAGATGAGGTCCGGAATCCGGACCTCATTTCCTCCATTGGGAAGTGGGCGGACGTCGTGAGCGGGCACGAGACCGGGGACCGGCGGGCCTTCCTGGCCGGGGCGCGGGAGCGGCTGGCCGGGGGGATCCCGACCAATCCGGTCCACGTGCCACCGCCACCCACGGCAGTGCCGCCGGACGTCTGCTTCACCGCCCTCGACCCCGACGACCTGGTGGGCAGCTTCGTCCGAGCCGCCACCGCCGTGGACGCCGAGGTCCACCGGGTCCCGGCCGACGGCGTCGGGGCCCAGGTCGTGGCCCTGGCCGAGGCCCACGGTGCCACCTCGGTCGTGCGCACCCGGGAGGCCGAGGTCGACGGGGCCGCCGCCGCCCTCGCCGCCGCCGGGCGGTCCGTGACCGTCTACGAGCCCGACGAGGCCGCCCACGCCGACCTCGGCCTGACCTCGGCCACGGCGGCGGTGGCCGCCACCGGCTCGGTCGTGCTCGACGCCGGTGTCGCCCGCTCCCGGGGTGCCGGCCTGCTGCCGCCGGTCCACGTGTGTGTCGTCGCCGAGGACCGGCTCGTGGCCACCCCGGCCGACGTCTTCCGACCGCTGGCGGCCGGCCCGCCCTCGTCCCTGGTGCTGGTCGGCGGCCCCAGCCGCACCGGCGACGTCGAACAGATCCTCACCGTCGGCGTCCACGGCCCCCGCCACCTCCACATCGTCCTCGTCGCCCCCTGACCAGCCGAACTTGCGTCGCTCACACCACGGATCCGTGGTGCAGCTGACGCAAGTTCGAGGTGGCGCAGGGCCGTACGCTCCCCGCGATGGCTGCGCCGTCGTCGCCGTTGCTGGCGCCCCTGCACTGGGTGGTCGACCAGATCGCCGCCCGCGTCGCCGGTCGCCCCGCGACCGTGCGCTGGGACGCCGCCCCCTTCGACGCCGTGCGGGGTCGGGCCCGGCTCCTCACCGTCGGCGTGGACGAGTTGCGCCTGGCCGGGCTGACGGTCGACCGGGCCGTGGTCCGGGTCGTCGAGCCCCGGGTCATCCCGGGCCGCGAGCCCCGCCTCCAGGGCGGGCCCGTCACCGCCAAGCTCACCGTCACCCAGGAGCGGGTCGACGAGTGGGCGGGCCGGGCCCGACGCCGTGCGGGGTCGGGCCCGGCTCCTCACCGTCGGCGTGGACGAGTTGCGCCTGGCCGGGCTGACGGTCGACCGGGCCGTGGTCCGGGTCGTCGAGCCCCGGGTCATCCCGGGCCGCGAGCCCCGCCTCCAGGGCGGGCCCGTCACCGCCAAGCTCACCGTCACCCAGGAGCGGGTCGACGAGTGGGCGGGCCGGGCCAGCCTGCCCTTCCGCCTCGAGCTGACCGACGAGGGCATCCTCTCCAGCGCCGGCGTGGGGCCGCTGCGGGTGGGCAAGGTCCTCACCGAACTGGCCATCAGCGAGAACGGCCAGCTGCGGCTGCGCCCGATCAAGGCCGTCGGTCGCCGCCTGCCCGGCAACCTGTCCGACCTGCTGCCGACCCTGCCCCTGCCCACGCTGCCCGAGGACGCCCGCATCGTCGGGGTCGAGCACGGCCCCGGGCGCCTGTCGGCCACCGTCGAGCTGGACGACGTCGACGAGGCCATCGACCTGGGCACCGCCGAACGCCTGCGGGCCCGGCTGGAGAGCATCGAGGACCCGCGGCCGGCGTGACCGGGGTCGAGATCCACAGGGTGGCCGTCGCCACGATCCCCCGCCCCTCGAGGACGTCCTCGACGACGAGCCCACAGCCGAGCGGCTGGCCGCCGCGGTCGGGGCCGAGGGCCACCTCCTGGTGATCGCCGTGGCCGAGGGCCGCACCGTCGGGCAGTGCGCCGCCATGATCCTCCAGCTGGTCAGCGGCGGGCCCGAGCTCTTCGTCGAGAACCTCGGGGTGGCCGAGGACCACCGCCGCCGGGGGATCGCCACCGCCCTGCTCGACGAGGTGGCGGCCTGGGGCCGGGAGCACGGCTGCGGCACGGCCTGGGTCGCCACCGAGCCCGACAACGTCGCCGCCAACGCCCTCTACCGGGCGTGGGCTCGACCCCCGAGGTCGCCACCGTCCACCTCGCCGACCTGGGCTGAGTCGTCGGGCTCCCTGGCGGTCGCGCTGTCGGCGGGACCTGCGGCGGGGCCGCCGATCCTAGTCCAGGGGGAAGTAGCCGGGGACGTCGCGGTGGGGGGTGTCGAGGTAGACCTTGGCCTCGGGCGGGCCGCCGAAGCGGCCGTGGCTCCAGCGCACCTCGACGTGGCCGGCGGCGACCCGGTCCTCGCCCGCCTCCCGGTCGTTGACCTCGAGGCGCCAGCCCACCCGGGGCTGACCTCCTGCCTGGGGCTCGACGTCGAGGGCCTTCAGGTCGAAGCGCTGCCGCCAGTCCCAGGGCGTGCCCACCCGCACCCGCAGCGTGGCCTGGTCGGTGGTCCCCAGCACGAAGTACGGCGCCGCCTGCAGCCGCAGGAGCCGCCACGCCATCTCCTCGCGGGCGCTGGCCCGGCCCAGCCGGCCCCGCCATCGCCGGGCCGATGCCTCGGCCACCGCCGTCGCCAGCTCGCGGTAACGCTCGGCCGCCCCGTCGGGCCAGCCGCCGGTGAGGGCCTCACGCAGGCCCTGACGCCCGGCCCGGTCCAGGTCGACGGCTGTCGCCGGCAGCCCGGCAGGGCCGTCAGCCCGAACGGCCTCGTAGAGGGCCTGGTACTCGTCGGGCGCCACCTCGGCGAACCAGTCGCCGGCCCGTCCCTCCGTCGCCCCCAGGCCGTGATCGAAGAGGGCCGACGGCGAGGCGTTGTGCAGGATCGAGCTCAGGTACTTGCAGCTCACCAGGTAGACGTGGTCGACCCGCAGGTCCGCCGGCACCCGTTCGTACCCGGGTGGCCTGTGCGGTCCCTTCCACTCGACCCGCAGCGGCACCTTGCCCCGCAGTCCCGACCGGGCTTTCAGGAAGGCGGCGCCGTTGGCCCAGGCGGCGTGGAACTCCTGGCCCAGCTCCCGGCGCTCCCAGGCCCCGGTCACCCGGGCCCACGTGGCGTCGTCGACGTTCAGCAGCTGCGGCGGTCGGTGCTGGAGGGCGAGGTCGACCTCGGCCATCCCGCACATGGCCAGCCCGGTGACGATCTCGGTGACCTCGGTCCGCAGCGCCGGCACGGCCGCAGCATGGCAGCCGCGGCCGGCGTCGGCTCACCCCAGGTCGGGGATGGTGATGCTGCCGTCCTCGCCCAGGGGGAAGCCGGGGTTGTGGGCGATCTCCCAGACGTGGCCGTCGGGTCGGTGAAGCAGCCGGCGTCGCCGCCGTCGTCGGTGGGCGACGGGGCCGGGTGACGGTGGCGCCGGCGGCGGCCGCGGCGACGACGAGGTCGTCCACCTCCTCGGGCGAGCGCACGTTGTGGGCCAGGGCGATCCCGCCGAACCCGTCGTCGCCGGGGTCCGCGACGCCGCTGTCGGCGGCCAGGGACACCCGGCTCCAGAGCACCAGCCCGATGCCGCCGGCCGGGAAGAACGTGGTCGCCGCCACCGTCTGGCCCCGCCAGCCCCGCGCCTCGTAGAAGGCCCGGGCCCGGTCGAGGTCGGCCACGCCCAGGGTGACGAGCGACAGCCGCGGCTCCATCGTCAGTCCAGGAGGACCGGGTCGCCGGTGCGGATGGTGCCCGGCTCGAGGACGGTGGCGTAGATGCGGCTGACCGGGCCGCGGTCGTGGTGCATCCGGTTGAAGTCCCCGTCGGCGAACCACTGGGCGTTGTGGCGGCAGGGCACCGCCCAGGCCGACAGCTCGGCCACCACCGTCCCCAGCCGGAGGCGGCCGCCCGGGCGCACGGTCGTCCAGTCGAGGCCGCGGATGGTGACGTTCTCGCCGGCGGCGCCGGGGGCGATGGGGTGGCCGTCGGCGGCGAAGGCCTCGATGACCTCGGTCGACCAGAGGCACAGCGCCTGCCACGGCCGCCCGTGGTGGGTGCGGTTGCGCTGGCGGTCCCCGACGGCGCCGCCGAAGTCCACCTCGACCTCGGTGACCGGCCGCTTGGGCACCCCGCCGTCGCTGGTGTTGAGCTGGGCCACCACGCCGGTGCCGGTGGGCAGGCGTCCGGCCGTCCGCAGCGCCGGGCCGACGGCCTGCAGGGCGGCCCACACCGCGACCAGGTCGGTCTCGACGTCACCGGACAGCCGGGGCCGCAGGTGCTCGACGAGGGCGGCGCCGTCCTCGTCGGGGACGAGCTGGGCCCACAGCACGTCGGCGTCGGCCACGGTCCGGGCGGCGTCGGTCGAGGAGAACGTGTACGGCCCGATCGTCACCATGCTCCGAGGCTACGGACCGGCGGCTTCGGCCAGGACGGCGGCGGCGACCCGGCGGGAGCGGGCGACGATGTCGGGGTTGGTGTCGCGGTAGTAGGGGAGGGCCTCGAGGGCGGCGGCCACGGCCCAGGCCCGCCCCCGGCGCCAGGTGTCGTCGTCGACGGCCAGGGCCCGGCGGTAGGCGGCCCGGCCGTGCTCGTCGAAGAGGCTCCAGGCCACCATCAGGTCGACGGCGGGGTCACCCACCGCCGGCGAGCCCCAGTCGATCACCCCGGTCAGCCGACCCTCGGTCAACAGGAGGTTGCCGGCCGAGAGGTCGCCGTGGACCCACACGGG
>CAYTJS010000158.1:3344-9054 GCA_964438115.1 uncultured Iamiaceae bacterium | reverse complement strand
CGTCGTCGTGCATCGCCACGTTGGCGTTGCGGATCCGCGTGAGCATGTCGGCGATGGGGTCGGTCATGGTCATGGGCGGATCACCAACTCGCCTTGGTCAGGCCGGGCAGCTCGCCGGCGTGGGCCAGCTCGCGCAGGCACACCCGGCACAGCTTGAACTTGCGGTAGACGGCGCGCGGACGACCGCAGCGCTGGCAGCGGGTGTAGCCCCGCACCTTGAACTTGGGGGTCCGGTTGGCCTTCTCGACCAGTGCCTTCTTGGCCATGGCTCAGTCCTCGCGTCGGAAGGGGAAGCCGAAGGCGTCGAGCAGTGCTCGGGCCTCGGCGTCGCTACGGGCGGTGGTGACGATCGTGATGTCCATGCCGCGGACGGTGTCGATCGCGTCGTAATCGATCTCCGGGAAGATCAGCTGCTCGGTCACGCCGAACGTGTAGTTGCCGTGGCCGTCGAAGGACCGGGGCGACAGGCCCCGGAAGTCCCGGATGCGGGGGATGGCCAGGTTGATCAGCCGGTCGAAGAACTCCCACATGCGGGCGCCCCGGAGGGTCACCTTGGCGCCGATGGGGTTGCCCTCGCGCAGCTTGAAGTTGGCGATCGACTTCTTGGCCCGGGTGACGACCGGCTTCTGGCCGGCGATCACCTCCAGGTCGGCGAGGGCGCCGTCGATCAGCGACTTCTGGTCGGTGGCCGCCCCCACGCCGCAGTTGAGGACGATCTTGGTCAGCCGGGGGACCTCCATCACGTTGCCGAGTTGGAGGTCGGTCTTCAGCTGCTCGCGGATCTCGTCCTCGTAACGGACCTGGAGTCGCGGCTTGTCGGTGGTCTCGGTGGCCATCACAGATCGTTCCCGCACTTCTTGCAGATTCGGTACTTGGTGCCGTCGGGGTCCCGGCGGTAGCCGATCCGGGTCGGGCCGCAGCTCGAGCACAGGATGGCCACGTTGGACACCGGCAGGGGCATGTCCTTGTCGATGATCCCGCCCTGCATCGTCGCCCGGGTCGCCTTCTGGTGACGCTTGGCCACGTTGACGCCGTCGACGATGACCTTGCCCTCGGCGGGCAGGGCCCGGGACACCTCGCCCTGCTTGCCCTTGTCCTTGCCCTGGAGGACGACGACGCGGTCGCCCCGGCGGATCTTCATGGACTTCTTGGTGCCCGCCATCACAGGACCTCCGGCGCCAGCGACACGATGCGCATGAACTTCTTGTCCCGCAGCTCACGACCCACGGGCCCGAAGATGCGGGTCCCCCGGGGCTGCTGCTGGTCGTTGATGAGCACGGCGGCGTTCTCGTCGAAGCGGATGTAGCTGCCGTCGGGACGACGCTTCTCCTTCTTCACCCGGACGACGACGCACTTCACGACCTCGCCCTTCTTCACCGCCGCCCCGGGGAGCGCGTCCTTGACCGTGGCCACGAACACGTCACCGATCGACGCGTAGCGCCGGCGGGATCCCCCGAGCACCTTGATGCACAGGACCTCCTTGGCGCCGCTGTTGTCGGCGACCCGCAGGCGGGTCTCCTGCTGGATCATCGGGCCCGCTCCACGATCTCGAGCAGCCGCCAGCGCTTGGTCTTCGACAGCGGCCGCGTCTCGGCGATGCGCACGCGGTCACCCACGTTGAGGGTGTTCTCCTCGTCGTGGACGTAGAACTTCTTCACCCGCTGCACGGTCTTGGAGTACCGGGGGTGCCGCACGCGGTCGGTGACGGCCACCACCGCGGTCTTGTCCATGGCGGTGCCCACGACCATGCCCTCACGGGTCTTGCGCCGGTTGCGTTCCGGCGTCTCGGTGGACTCGGCGTCAGCCATCGTTGGCCTCCTCGAGCGCCTCGGCGGCGCGGATCTCTCGGGCCCGCAGCTCGGTGAGCAGACGGGCGACCTCCCGCTTGGCCAGGCCCAGCCGCGACGAGTCGTCGAGCTGACCGGTGACGTGCGAGAAGCGCAGGTTGAACAGCTCCTGGCGGGCGTCCTCGAGGTGCTGGACCAGGTCGGCGTCGGCCAGGTCCCGGATCTCGGCGGCCTTCATCACAGGCCCTCCTCTCGGCGCACGAAGCGGGCCTTGACGGGCAGCTTCTGGATGGCCCGCTCCATGGCGGCCTTGGCGGTGGCCTCGTCGGGGTACGACAGCTCGAAGAGCACCCGACCGGGCTTCACGACGGCGACCCAGTACTCGGGGTTGCCCTTGCCCGACCCCATCCGGGTCTCGGCCGGCTTCTGGGTGACGGGCTTGTCCGGGAAGATGTTGATCCAGACCTTGCCCCCGCGCTTGATGTGGCGGGTCATGGCGATACGGGCCGCCTCGATCTGGCGGGCGGTGATCCAGCCCGGCTCGAGGGCCTGGATCCCGTACTCCCCGAAGGTGACCTCGGTGCCGCCCTTGGCCACACCGCGGCGGTTGCCGCGCTGTTGCTTGCGGTGCTTGACCTTCTTCGGCATCAGCATGGTCAGTCACCGTCCCCGGGACGGAAGTGCGGGGTCTCGTGGTGCTCCCGCGTGGTGCGCTCGATCTCCTCCTCCTCGGCGAGGAGGCGCTCGAACTCGGGGTCGGCCTCCTTGATGAGGGGCTCGGGCGCGTCCTCGGTGCCCTCGGTCGCCTCGGTGGCGGCCTCGGCCTCCTTGGCCGCGGCGGCCTCCTCCTCGCGCCGACGGGCGGCGGAGGAGACGACCCGAGGGGCGGGCTGGCCGGAGGTCTCGCCCACGGCCATGGCCGCCTCGCGGACGCTCTTGTCCTCGGTGGCGGGCTTGTAGGGCAGGATGTCGCCCTTGTAGATCCACACCTTCACGCCGACCCGGCCGGCGGTGGTGTGGGCCTCGCGGAAGCCGTAGTCGATGTCGGCCCGCAGGGTGTGCAGCGGGACCCGGCCCTCGCGGTACCACTCGGTGCGGGCCATCTCGGAGCCGCCGAGGCGACCCGAGCACTGGACCCGGATGCCCTGGGCCCCGGCCTTCTGGGCGTTCTGCACGGCCCGCTTCATGGCCCGGCGGAAGGCGACCCGGCCGGCGAGCTGGTCGGCCACACCCTGGGCGATGAGGGCGGCGTCGAGCTCGGGCTGCTTGATCTCCTGGATGTTGAGCTGGACCTTGGCGTTGCCGGTGATCTTGGTCAGCCCGGCCCGCAGTCGGTCGGCCTCGCTGCCGCGGCGGCCGATGACGATGCCCGGCCGGGCGGTGTGCACGTCGACCCGCAGGCGGTCACGGGTGCGCTCGACCTCGACCCGGCTGATGGCGGCGTGCGGCAGCTCGCCCATCAGGTAGTCCCGGATCTTCCAATCCTCGATGATGAAGTCGGCGTACTCCTCGCGGTCCGCGAACCAGCGCGACTTCCAGTCGGTGGTGACCCCCAGGCGGAAGCCGTAGGGGTTGACCTTCTGTCCCATCAGTCGTCCTCTCGCCCGTCGACGATCGCCTCGGCGATCTGGGCCTTGTTCCAGCTCTTGGCCACCTCGACACCCTCGGCCTCGGCGATGGCCAGCAACTCGTCCTTGCTGTTGGCGTCGGCCAAGGCCTCGGCGGTTGCCCCGTCGGTGGGCTCGTCGGTCTCGGCCACCGGCTCGGTGGCCTGCGGCTGCTCGTCGGCGGTCGCCTCCGGTGCCTCGGTCTCGTCCGCGGCCGTCTCGGGCGCGTCCGTCACGTCCGCGGTGACCTCGTCGGTGGTCTCCTCGGTGATCTCCTCGCCGCGGCTCTTGGCCACACGGCGGCGGCGGTCGCTCGAGCCACCGGAGCGGCCGGCGCTGGTGCCCTTGGCCCGTTCGCGGGTGGCGATGGCGGCCAGCTCGTCGGCGCTGTAGCGGCCCACCACGACGGTGATGTGGCAGGTGCGCTTGCGGATGCGGGTGGCGCGGCCGCGGGCCCGGGGCCGGAAGCGGCGCAGGGTCGGGCCCTCGTCGGCGAAGCAGGTGGCGACGAAGAGCTCCTCGGGGTCGAGGCCGTCGTTGTGCTCGGCGTTGGCCACGGCCGACCGCAGGCACTTCTGGATGACCCGGGCGGCGTCACGCTCGGAAAGGGCCAGGATCTCGTCGGCCTGGCCGACGGACTTGCCCCGGATGAGGTCGAGGACCTGGCGCGCCTTGCTGGCCGACATGCGCACGTAGCGCACCTGGGCCCGGGTGGTCGGCCGGTCGAGGAGGACGGCGGGGGTGGCCATCAGCGACGACCCGCCCGCTCCTGGCCGGCGTGGGCCCGGAAGGTCCGTGTGGGGGCGAACTCGCCCAGCTTGTGGCCGACCATCGATTCGGTGATGTAGACGGGCACGTGCTTGCGCCCGTCGTGCACCGCGATGGTGTGGCCGACCATCTCGGGGATGATCGTCGAGCGACGCGACCAGGTCTGGATGACCTTCTTGTCGCCACTCTCGTTCAGGGCGTCCACCTTCTTGAGCAGGTGGTCGTCGACGAAGGGGCCCTTCTTCAGGCTGCGCGGCATGATCTACCTCCGCCCACCACGGCGACGGCGCCGCCGGATGATGAGCTGGTCCGAGTCCTTCTTCTTGCGGGTGCGTCCCTCGGGCTTGCCCCAGGGCGACACCGGGTGGCGACCACCCGAGCTCTTGCCCTCGCCGCCACCCAGGGGGTGGTCGACGGGGTTCATGGCCACCCCGCGGGTCTGGGGGCGGACGCCCTTCCAGCGGTTGCGGCCGGCCTTGCCGATCTTCAGCAGCTCGGCCTCGGCGTTGCCGACCACCCCGATGGTGGCCCGGCAGTCGATGGGCACGCGTCGCATCTCGGTGGAGGGCAGGCGCAGGGTGGCCCAGTCGCCCTCCTTGGCCACGAGCTGGACGCTCGTGCCGGCGCTGCGGGCCAGGCGCCCGCCCTGGCCGACCCGCAGCTCCACGTTGTGCACGGTGGTGCCGACGGGGATGTAGCGCATGGGCAGGGCGTTGCCCGGCCGGATCTCGGCGCCCTGGCCGTTCTGGATGTGATCGCCCACCGTCACCCCCTCGGGGGCGAGGATGTAGCGCTTCTCGCCGTCGTGGAAGTGCAGCAGGGCGATGCGGCAGTTGCGGTTGGGGTCGTACTCGATGCCGGCCACGGTGGCGGGCACGCCGTCCTTGTTCCGCTTGAAGTCGACGATGCGGTACCGCTGCTTGTGACCGCCGCCGCGGTGGCGGGCGGTCTTGCGGCCCAGGTTGTTGCGGCCACCGGAGCCGTTCTTCTTGGCCAGCAGCGACTTCTCGGGCGTGTCCTTGGTGATCGTCTCGAAGTCCGAGACGGTCTGGAACCGACGCCCGGCGCTGGTCGGCTTGCGCTTGCGCGTACCCATGTCCTCAGCTCCCGAACAGCTCGATCGAGTCGCCCTCGGCGAGGGTGACGAGGGCCCGCTTGGTGTCGGGCCGCTTGCCCCAGGTGCCGGTGCGACGGTTGCGGCGGCGCTTGCCCTTGCGGTTGAGCGTGTTCACCTTGGTGACCGTGACGCCGAAGATGCGCTCGACGGCGTCGCTGATCTCGGGCTTGCTGGCGCTCGGGTGCACCTTGAAGGTGTAGACGCCCTCCTCGAGGAGGGCGTAGGACTTCTCCGAGACGATCGGCTCGATGATGACCTGGCGGGGATCCTTCATTGTCCGGTTGCCTCCTCGGCCTCATCGACCGGCGCGGCCACGGACTCGTCGGTGCTCCCGGATGCGGCCGCCTCCGGCTCATCGGCAGCGGCCTCGGCCTCGTCGACCGGCGCGGCCACGGACTCGTCGGTGCTCCCGGCGGCGGCCGCCTCGGGCT
>CAYTJS010000158.1:0-3244 GCA_964438115.1 uncultured Iamiaceae bacterium | reverse complement strand
TCGACCGGCGCGGCCACGGACTCGTCGGTGCTCCCGGCGGCGGCCGCCTCGGGCTCATCGGCAGCGGCCTCGGCCTCATCGACCGGCGCAGCCTCGGGTTCGGGCGCCGGGGCGACCGGGCGATCGTCGGAGGGCAGCGTGGCCTCGGTGAAGACGACCCAGTCGTTGACGAGGACGTCGTAGGCGTTCAGCTCGCGGACCAGCAGGGTCTGCACCGACGGCAGGTTGCGGAAGCTGCGCTGGGCGACGGTGTCGTCGTCGGCCAGGACGACGAGGACCTTGCCCTCGGTGCCCAGGTCGGCCAGGGCGGCCACGGCCGCCTTGGTGCTGGGGACGTCGAAGCCCCAGTCGTCGACGACGAGGACCTTGCCCTCGGCGGCCCGGTCGGACAGCGCCGAGCGCAGGGCCAGGCGGATCATCTTCTTGGGCGTGCGCTGGGCGTAGTTGCGGGGCTTGGGCCCGTGGGCGATGCCGCCCCCGCGCCAGTGCGGCGCCCGGATCGAACCCTGGCGGGCCCGGCCGGTGCCCTTCTGGCGCCACGGCTTGGCCCCACCGCCGCGGACCTCGGCCCGGGTGCGGGTGCTGTGGGTGCCGGCCCGGCGGGCGGCGAGCTGGGCGGTCACGACCTGGTGCATCACGGCCACGTTGGGCTCGATGCCGAACCAGGACTCCTCGAGCTTGGCGTCGATCTTGGCCATCACACCCCTGCCTTCACGGCGTCACGGATGATGACGAGGCCGCCCTTGGCGCCGGGGACCGAGCCCTTGACCAGGATCAGGTCCCGCTCGGCGTCGGCCTGGACGACCTCGAGGTTCTGGGTGGTGACCTTCTCGCCACCCATGCGGCCGGCCATGCGGGTGCCCTTGAACACCCGGGCCGGCGTGGCGCAGGCACCGATGGCCCCGGGGGCCCGGTGGACCCGGTGAGCACCGTGGCTGGCCCGCTGGCCGGCGAAGTTGTGCCGCTTCATGGCGCCGGCGAAGCCCTTGCCCTTGCTCACGGCGGTCACGTCGACGCGCTCACCGGCCTCGAGCAGGTCGGCCGAGAGCCGCTGACCCACCTCGTAGTCGGAGGTGTCGTCGACCCGCAGCTCGACCAGGCGCTTGCCCGGATCGACCCCGGCCTTCTCGAAGTGGCCGCGCTCCCCACCGCTCAGGCGCTGGGGCTTCTGCTGGCCGTAGGTGACCTGCACGGCGCTGTAGCCGTCGGTCTCGGGTGTCTTGATCTGCACGACGCGACAGGACGGGACCCGGATGACGGTGACGGGCACGACGCGGTCGTCCACCCACACCTGGGTCATGCCGACCTTCTCGCCGACGATCGCTTTCTTGGCCATTGGCTCTCGCTGGTCCTTCACGCGAGCGCTCCGCAGGGCAGTGCCCAGCGGAGCGCGTCCTGGTTGTGCTGCCCGGTTCCCGCCACGAGGCGGGCCTGCGCAGACGTCGGTTGTTCGTGGGCCCGGCGGGAAACGGCGCGCTACCGGGTCACGGCGACCGGGAGAGGATAGCCGGGGTCGCCCGCCCCTTCCACCGCGCGCGGCGAGTGGATCGTCCCCACCCAACCAGCGGCAGCACCCGACAGCCCGTGTCACCTCCAGCCGCCGGTTCCACCCCCCGAGCCCACCCCACCCAACCAGCGGCAGCAGCCGACACGTCCTGTCACCTCCAGCCGCCGGTTCAGGCAGCGCGGCGGCGGGCCTGCGCCAGGGCCTCGGCGATGGTCGCGATCACGTACTCGGGCCGCTCGGTGACCATCGCCCACGTGAAACGCAGGACCCGCCACCCGGCCAGGCCGGCCGCGTTGTCCCGCTCGCGGTCGGACTCGAAGACCTCCGGGCCGTGGAACCGGCGCCCGTCGACCTCGATGACGATGCGCTCGGCCAGGTAGGCGAAGTCGACCCGTCCCAGCAGGTCGTCCCAGAACGTGAGCGGCACCTGACCGTCCGGGACCGGCAGCCCCGAGGAGCGGATGAGGTCGAGGGTGCGTCGTTCCAGGACGCTCTCGGGCACGACGAACCCCGGCTCGTAGGCCTCCAGCAGGCGCCGGACCCGGGCCACCCCGGGCCGTCCTCGCCGGGCGTACCGGTAGAAGAACCCGTACAGACCGTCCAGGGTCACCAGACCCCGGTGGAGTTGGTCGTCGAAGGCGCCCAGCAGGTCCCGGTCGGACAGGACCCGGCCGAGGTCGCAGAGGGTGCGCTCCCGGCTGGTGACGTCGATCCCCCACACCCGCTGGACGTCGCGGTCGCGCAGGTCGCTGGACTCGTGGATCCGGACCCCCGGCCGCCGGTGGTTCCCACCCCGCCGCACCACGATGACGGGCTCGTTGCTGACGACTCCCCGGACCGCCAGCATCCGCCCCGCGGACTCGAAGGCCGCCGCCGCCGTCGGCACGGACAGCACCGCCCCGGCCAGCCGGGCCTCGAAGGTCACCGGGCAGCCGGCGGGCATCAATCCCCCACCCGGCAGGGCCACCCACTGCCCGGTCGTGATGCGATACCGGATCTGGCGGTCGGTGAAGCCCAGGCGCCGGGCCACGTCACGGGTGAAGATGCCGTGCCGGCCACGCGTGTAGGCAGCCAGTCGGGTCTCGGGACGTTCGGTCATGCACCATGCTGGCGACCCGCAGTGACACCCCGACCCTGACCGCCCACCCAGATCCAACCTGCGGCGCGAACCGACACCGACGGTCGCCCCGTGCCGCCGATTGGGGAGCCACGTCGGGTGGGCCAGGCGCTGGCGGCGAACCGGCGGCGCCTAGCGACACGGGGTGTCGCCTGGTGCCGCTGGTTGCAGAGGAGGGGCGGACGCGACACGACCGCCCCCTGGGGGGCGGTCGTCGGATGCCGGGAACCCGGGGCTCAGCTCAGGCCTGCTGGATCTTGATCTCGATGTCGACGCCGGCGGGCAGGTCGAGTCGCTGGAGGCTGTCGACCGTCTTGGGCGAGGGCTCGAGGATGTCGAGCAGGCGCTTGTGGATGCGCATCTCGAAGTGCTCCCGGGAGTCCTTGTCCTTGTGGGGCGACCGGATCACCGTGTAGCGGTGCTTCTCGGTCGGCAGCGGGACCGGGCCCCGGATCTGCGCCTCGGTGCGCACGACCGTCTCGACGATCTTCTTCGTCGACTGATCGATGATCTCGTGGTCGTAGGCCTTGAGGCGGATGCGGATCTTCTGCGATGCGGCCATGGTTACTTGATGATCTTGGTGACGCGGCCGGCGCCCACGGTGCGGCCACCCTCACGGA
>CAYTJS010000157.1:0-9056 GCA_964438115.1 uncultured Iamiaceae bacterium | reverse complement strand
CTCGAGGCGGGTCCGGCGGGCGTCGTCGAGGTCGGCGTCGCGCTGCTCGTGCAGCACGTAGCCCGGTGCCACCGTGTTGGCCCGGATGTCGTCGGCGGCCAGGTCGACGGCCAGGGCCCGGGTGAGGGCGTTGATGGCGCCCTTGCTGGCGACGTAGGCGGCCAGCCCGGGGGAGGCCCGCTCGGCGGCCCGGGACGACACGTTCACGATGGCCCCGCCGCCGGCGGCCCGCAGGTGGGGGACGGCGGCCCGGCACAGCCACATCGGGGCGGTCACGTTGACCCGGAAGGCGGCGTCCCAGGCCTCGGTGGTCACCACGTCGACGGCGGCGGGGGTCACGGCGGCCACGGCGTTGTTGACCAGGACGTCGAGGCGACCGTGGCGGGCGGCGGCCTCGTCGACCAGGGCGACGGCGGCTGCTTCGTCGGTGAGGTCGGCGGCCAGGAAGTCGCCCCCGACCTCGGCGGCGACCGCCGAGCCCCGCTCGGGGTCGCGGCCGGTGACCACCACCGCCGCCCCCTCGGCGGCCAGGCGTCGGGCGATGGCCCGGCCCAGACCCGAGGTGGAACCGGTGACGAGGGCGACCCGACCAGTCTGCCGTCCCGGGTTCGGGCGCTCCCCAGCCACCTGCGTAAGGTACGCCAGGCCCGGGGGCAGGTGTCCCGGGGCGGCCGACGAACGGACCGGAGAGGACAGCAATGAGCGGTTTCCTGGAGGGCAAGGCGATCGCCGTCACCGGCGCGGGGCGGGGGATCGGTCGGGCAGTGGCCCTGGCCTGTGCGGCCGAGGGTGCCAGCGTGGTCGTGAACGACTACGGCGTGGCCCAGGACGGCTCCGAGCCCAACAGCGAGGTGGCCGACGCCGTCGTCAAGGAGATCACCGACGCCGGCGGTGCGGCCATCGCCGTGGCCGACTCGGTGGCCGAGATGTCCGGCGGGGAGCGCATCGTGGCCACCGCCGTCGAGCAGTTCGGCAAGATCGACGGCGTCGTCACCCCGGCGGGCATCCTGCGCGAGCGGATGCTCTTCAACATGTCCGAGGACGAGTGGGACCCGGTCATCGCCACCCACCTGAAGGGCACCTTCACCGTCTTCCGGGCGGCGGCGGCCCGCATGAAGGAGCAGAAGTCGGGCTCGCTCATCGGCTTCACCTCCGGCGCCTTCGCCGGGTCGGTGGCCCAGGCCAACTACGCCGCGGCCAAGGGCGGCATCGTCTCGCTGGTCCGCTCGGCCGCCGCCGGCATGTACCGCTACGGCGTCACCGCCAACTGCATCGCCCCGGTGGCCCAGACCCGCATGTCCGAGAACGTGCCCATGGAGCTGCAGATGGGCCAGCCCGAGGACGTGGCGCCCATGGTCGTCTACCTGCTCTCCGACGAGGCCCGCCACGTGACCGGGCAGGTGTACACGGTCAACGGCGGCCACATCGCGGTGTGGAACCAGCCCCAGGAGGTGCGGTCGATGGACAAGGACGGCCGCTGGACCCCGGCCGAGATCGCCGGTCGCCTCGACGACGAGGTCGGCCAGGAGCGCATGGGCCTGATCGACCGCCTGGAGGAGTACCGCAAGGCGGCGGCCTCGGGCGACAAGCCCAACCAGCAGTAGCCCCCGCCACCGAGGAGGGCGGTGACGCCCGTGGTGACCGAGCACCTGTCGTTCACCCACGCCGTCCTCCTCGGCGCACTGGTTGACGCCGCCGTCGGCGTCGCCGTGCTCGTCGGCGCCCGCCTGGTCATCCGGCGACCCACCGGCGTCGGAACGCTGGTGGTGGCGATGGTGGCCAGCGGGCTGGGCCTCGTCGTGCAGGCGGCGATGGTGAGCGACGGGTTCGGCGTCCTCCACGTGGCCTACCTCTGGCTGTTCGTCACCCTGCCGATCCTCGGCCTGGCCGCCCTGCTCACCACGACGCGGGCGGACCGGGTCGTCCTCGTCAGCGGGTCACTGCTGGTCCTGCTGGCCGGTGTCGGCGTCTACGCCACCCACGTCGAGCCGTACTGGCTGCGGGTGGACCGGGCCGAGCTGGATGTCGCCGGCGTCCAGGGGCGGCCGGTGCGCATCGGCGTCCTCGCCGACCTCCAGACCGACGGCATCGGCCGCTACGAGGAGGAGGCCATCGACCGGCTGCTGGCCCAGGAACCGGACGTGATCCTGGCCCCCGGTGACTTCTTCCAGTCCGACGGACCCGACTTCGACGCCGCCCTGCCCCGACTGCGGGCACTCCTGTCCCGGCTGGATGCCCCGGGCGGGGTCTACCTGGTCGAGGGTGACGTGGACTCGCCCGAGCGCATGGCCTTCATGACCGAGGGCATCGACCACCTCACCTGGCTGGACCACGAGGTGGTGACCACCGTGGTGGGCGGTGTCCGCCTGCGCATCGGGGGCATCTCGGTGCACTACCGGTCGCCGGCCTCCGAGGCGACCATCGACGAGCTGGTCCGCGGCGGCGGCCCCGACGACGTGCGCATCCTGCTCAGCCACCGGCCCGACGCCGCCTTCCACGTGCCCGAGGGGGGCGTGGCAGTGGTCGTGGCCGGCCACACCCACGGCGGCCAGGTGCAGCTCCCGCTGCTGGGCCCGCCCATCAAGCTGTCGGGGGTGTCGCGGGAGGTGGCCGCCGGCGGCCTCCACGAGGTCGACGGTGTGCCCGTCTACCTGTCGACGGGGGTGGGCCTCGAGCGGGCCACGGCGCCCCAGGTGCGGTTCGGGGCCCGGCCCAGCATCGGGGTCCTGACCCTGCGCTGATCAGTAGAGGCCGGGCTTCCAGATCATCAGGGCCAGCACGGCCACGAGGTCCAGCTTGAGCAGGATGTCGGCGGTGCCGATGCGCTTGCCCAGCGTCTCGAGCTGGGCGACCTGGGGCGGCGGGCCCCCGGCACCTGGCGGCGGGCCTTCGGTGGTGGCCAGCTCCTCGGCCAGGGCATTGGCCTTGCGCACCGAGGGCTGCAGCATCCCGTGGCTGATGCCGACGCCGATGATGTAGAGCAGCATCGACAGCCACACCCAGAGGTCGCCGAAGCTCACCGGCTCGTCGGCCAGCAGCACCAGCAGCAGGCCGAACACGAAGACGAGGTAGAAGAAGATCTCGCCCAGCTTCGACACGGCGAAGACGGCCTGGTTGATGGCCACCCCCTCCCGGCCCGGCCGCTGCTTGGCCTGCTGGGCGAAGACCCCGTTGAAGAAGACGGACCCGTACCCGATGATGGCCGAGATGATGTGCAGGAACAGCACCAGGCCGTAGACGAAGGTGTCATTGCCGACGGCGGTGAGCTGGGCCAGGACGCGCATGGGTTCTCCCTCGGGAAGCGTGGGGCGAGCTTAGGTCCTGGTCCGCGGCCAGACTGGGTGACGTGACGGGGGCGAAGGGGAGCGGCGACGAGGTCACCGTCGGCCTGGACATCGGGACGACCTCGGTCAAGGCGCTGGCGGTGGACGGCGAGGGCCGGGTCCTGGCCCGGGCCCGGGTGCCGCACCCCATCGGCATCCCGTCGGCCGACCGCTACGAGCACGAGGTGGACCGGGCGTGGCGCGAGGGCGTCCGGGCCGCCTTCCACGAGGTCTCGACGGGGCTGCGACCGGTGGCCACCAACGTGGTGGCCATGGTGCCGTCACTGGCGGCGGTCGATGCCGAGGGCCGGGCCCTCACCCCCGGACTGCTCTACGGCGACGAGCGGGGCCGACGCGACGGCCGACCCACCGATGCCCCCGGCGACGTCGGCGAGTTGCTGGGCTTCCTGGCGTGGTGTCGCGAGACAGCCCCGGATGCCGCCGGCTACTGGCCGGCCCAGGCGGTGGCCAACCGGGCCCTGGGGGGCCGGGGGGCCCTCGACTCGGTGAGCGCCATGACCGCCTACCCGCTCTTCGACGGGCGGGCCTGGGACGAGGCCGCCCTGGCCGACCTGGGGGTCGAGCCGGCGCAGCTGCCGGAGGTCGTGAACGGCGACACGCCGGTGGGCGAGGTCGACGGCGCCCTCATCGGCCCGGGCGGCATCGACGCCTTCGGCGAGCAGGTGGTGGCCGGGGCCGAGTCCCCCGGCGACGTGCTCGTCATCTGCGGGACCACCCTCATCACCTGGCTGGTCACCGACGAGTGGGTCGAGGTGCCGGGCCTGTGGACGATCCCCCACACGACGCCGGGGCTGACGCTGATCGGGGGGCCCAGCAACGCCGGTGGCCTGTTCCTCAACTGGGCGACCGGGCTGCTCGGCCCGGGCGAGGCACCCCACCCCGACCGGGTGCCGGTGTGGTCGCCCTACGTGCGGGGGGAGCGGACCCCGCTGCACGACGTCGGGCGCCGGGCGGTCCTCGACGGCCTCGACCTGACCCATGGTCCCAGCGCCCTCCGGCGGGCCGCCTTCGAGGCCGCCGGCTTCGTGGTCCGCCACCACCTCGACCTGGCCGGTCGTCCCGCCCGCCGGCTGGTGCTCACCGGTGGCGGCACCCGGGTCCCCGAGTGGGTGCAGGCCCTGGTCGACGCCACCGGCCTGCCCGCCGACGTGGTGGCCGTCCCCGAGGGCGGGGCCTACGGGTCGGCCTTCTTCGCCCGGGTGGCGGCCGGTCTCGAGACCGACCTCACCGCCGCCCGGCGGTGGGCGGCCACCGACCGCCGGGTCGAGCCCGACCCGGTCTGGTCGGCGGCCTGTGCCCCCCGCTACGAGCGCTTCCGCCACCTCGCCGCCCACCCGACCTGAGGCCGAGGGCGACTCGAGGGCTGCTCAGGGCTCGAGGGCCTGGCCCGACTCCAGCAGCGACTTGAGGTCGCTCAGGATCCACGGCCAGCCGCCGCCGCCCTCGCGGAGCTTGGTCGGGCCGCCGAGGATCAGGCCTTGCATGATCGGGGCGTCGGTCACGTCGTGGGTGACGGTGAGGCGGGTGAGCTCGTCGGTCTCGGGCTCGACGTCCCAGGTGACGGTCGTGAAGCCCTCCTCGATCATGTCGGGGGCGAAGTGCATGCGCCAGGTCTGCACCAGGCGCCGGGGCGGGTCGGCCTCGACCACCTCGCCGTCGACGACGACATCCGGGGTGCCGCCGAACTCCTTCATCTCGGCGTTGGCCAGGGCCCGGTAGGCGCCGCCCGGGGCGAGGTCGTACTCGCCCCGGGTGTGGTAGCCGTACCGCTCGGTCCAGTCCGGCGAGGTGATGGCCTCCCACACCGCCTCGGGGGTGGCCTTGATGTACACCCGGAACACCTCGGTGGTACGGCCGTCGGTCATGGTCATGCGCTGGTCTCCAGTTGCTGCTCGAGGTCCGAGAGCGCGGCGACCCGGCCCTCGGTGTACTTGTCGATCCACCGGTCGTGCAGGAGCCGGATGGGGACGGGGTTGAGGAAGGGCAACGTCTCGCGGCCCCGCCGCCGGCTCACCTGTCAACGGCGCCCGCCGAGGTGCCCTAACCTGACGCCGACGTCAGCTTTCTCGGGAGGCCCGATGAGCGCAGCCGCCATGCCCCTCGTCGACGGTGGCGCCTTCGACGCGATGGCCCAGTTCTCGGCGGTGGCCGGTGACCTGCGGGACCCGTACCCGGACCTGGCCCGCAAGCGCCGGGAGCAGCCGGTGGAGGCGACGACCTACGCCTCGTTCATCGAGGGCCTCGAGGAGACCTCCTACGTCGTCTACCGCTACGACGACGTCGCCGCCGTGCTGCGGGACAACGTCACGTTCTCCTCGTCGGCCATCCGGGCGCTCATGGCCCCGGTCATGGGCGACCACGTGCTGGTGGGCATGGACGAGCCCGAGCACAAGCGGCTGCGATCGCTGGTCAGCGTCGCCTTCCGGGCCCGCAGCCTGGAGGTGTGGGAGCCCTACGCCCGCAGCGTCGTGGACGGCTACCTGGACCGGGTGGTCGACCGGGGGCGTGCGGAGTTGGTCCGCGAGCTGACCTTCCCGTTCCCGATCCAGGTGATCGCCCGCATCCTCGGGGTCCCCGGCGACGACGCCGCCCGCTTCCACGAGTGGGCGTGGTGGATCATCAACGTGGCCGCCGACCCCGACCGGGGCCTGGCCGCCTCCGCCGACCTGAAGGCCTACCTGCTGGACGTCGTCGAGGAGCGGCGGGCCCGGCCCGGCGAGGACGTCATCTCCGACCTGGTGCAGGCCGAGCTGGACGGCCAGCGCCTCGACGACGAGGAGATCCTGTCGTTCCTGCGCCTGCTGCTGCCGGCCGGGGCCGAGACGACCTACCGGGCCACCGGCAACCTGCTCTTCGCCCTGCTCACCCACCCCGACCAGCTGGCAGCCGTGGCCGCCGACCGGTCGCTGCTCCCGCAGGCCATCGAGGAGGCCATCCGCTGGGAGTCGCCCCTGCTGATCACCTCGCGCACGGCCACCGTCGACACCGAGGTGGCCGGGGTGACCATCCCCGCCGGGAGCCAGGTGGTGCCCCACGTGGGCTCCGCCAACCACGACGAGTCCCGGTGGGCGGACCCTGAGCGCTACGACCTGTTCCGGGAGCAGAAGCCCCACGCCTCGTTCGGCTTCGGGCCCCACATGTGCCTCGGCATGCACCTGGCCCGCCTCGAGATGCGGGTGGCGGCCGAGGCCGTGCTCGACCGGCTGCCCGACCTCCGGCTCGACCCCGACGCCGAGGACGTGCACGTCCACGGCGAGCGTTTCCGCTCGCCGACCTCACTGCCGGTCCGCTTCGGCTAGGACGGGGCCGTGGAGATCCGCATCGACGCCGAACGCTGCATGGGCTCGGGGAACTGCGCCTTCTGGGCGCCGGCCACCTTCGACCTCGGCGACGACAACGTGGCCGTCGTCCTCGACCCGGAGGGCGACCCCGAGGACAAGGTCCGCAACGCCGCCGACGGCTGCCCCACCCAGGCCATCACCCTCTCCTGAGGCGACCGACGTGACCCTCGGCGTCAGCCCCGAGCACCGCGAGCTGCACGACACCGTCCGGCGCTGGGTCGAGGCCCGCGCCGTCCTGGGTGACGCCCGGGCCGCCCTCGACGCCCCGGCCGACGCCCTGCCCCCGACGTGGGCGGAGCTGGCCGAGCTGGGGTGGCTGGGCCTGTCCGCCCCCGAGGCCCACGGTGGGTCGGGCTACGGCCTGGCCGAGGTGGCGGTGGTGCTCGAGGAGCTGGGGCGGGCCTGTGCCCCCGGGCCGATCCTGCCCACGCTCTTGGCGGCCGCAGTGGTCGAGCGCCTCGGCGACGACGACGCCCGGGCCGACCTGCTCCCCGGCCTGGCCGACGGCTCGGTCCCCGGTGCCGTGGCCTTCGCCTCGCCGCCGGCCGAGGACCGCTGGGAAGCCGTGCTGGGCGCGGTCACCGCCGGCCTCGTCGTCGTGCCCCGGCCCGATGGCTGGTGGGCGCTGCCGGCGGCGGCAGTGACGGTCGAGGAGCACGCCAGCCTCGACCCCACCCGGCGCCTGGCCACCGTCACCCTGACCGACGAGACGGCCGGCCGCCGGCTCGGCCCGGAGCCCAGGGTGGGGACCGTCCGGGACCTGGCCGCCGTGCTCCTCGCCGCCGAGTCCGTGGGCGGCGCCGCCTGGTGCGTCGAGACGGCCGCTGACTACGCCCGCGTGCGCGAGCAGTTCGGCCGCCCGATCGGCCAGTTCCAGGCGGTGAAGCACCGCTGCGCCGACCTGCTGGCCGCCCTGGAACGGGCCCGGGCCGCGGCGTGGGACTCCGCCCGGGGCGGGCCCGACGACGAGGTGGCCCTCGCCGCCGCCGTGGCCGGGGCCGTCGTGCCCGAGGCCTTCGCCACCTGCGCCCAGGGCTGCATCCAGGTCCACGGGGGGATCGGCTTCACCTGGGAGCACGACGCCCACCTGTTCCTGCGCCGGGCGCTGGCCACCCGGGCGCTCCTCGGACCGCCGTCGGCGTGGCACCCCACCGTGGTCGAGCGGGCGAGCACCGGCACCCGCCGGTCCATCACCGTCGACCTGCCCCCGGAGGCCGAGGCCCATCGGGCCGAGGTCCGGGCCTTCGTGGCCGAGCTGGCGGAGGTGGACAAGGGCGAGTGGGACCGCCGCATCGCCGACGCCGGGTACCTCGTGCCCAACTGGCCGGCACCGTGGGGCCGCGGGGCGGGGGCGGTCGAGCAGCTCGTCATCGACGAGGAGCTGGCCGCCGCCCGCATCCGACGCCGCCACCTCCAGGTGGGGGCCTGGGTGCTGCCCACCCTCATCGCCCACGGCACGCCCGAGCAGCAGGAACGGTTCGTCCCCCCGACATTGCGGGGCGAGCTGACCTGGTGCCAGATGTTCAGCGAGCCCGGGGCCGGCTCCGACCTGGCCTCGCTCAGCACCCGGGCCGAACGGGTGGACGGGGGCTGGGCGCTCACGGGCCAGAAGGTGTGGACGACGATGGCCCACATCGCCGACTGGGGCCTGTGCCTGGCCCGCACCGACCCCGACGCCCCCCGTCACCTCGGGATCACCTGCTTCGTGGTGGACCTGCGCTCGCCCGGCATCGAGGTCCGGCCCCTCCGCGAGCTCACCGGGGCGGCCATGTTCAACGAGGTCTTCCTCGACGGGGTCGTCGTGCCCGACGACCTGGTCGTGGGGGAGCCGGGCACCGGGTGGGAGGCGGCCCGCACGACGCTGGCCAACGAGCGGGTGTCGATGGGTGCCGGGTCCTCGTTCGGTCCCGGCGTCGAGACCCTCCTGGGCCGGGCCGCCGACGGGGACCCGCTGGTCGTGGACCGGGTGGGCCGCCTGCTGGCCGACAGCCACGCCCTGGCCGCCCTGGGCTGGCGCTCGACGCTGCGGGCCCTCGCCGCCGCCGGGCCCGGCCCCGAGGCCAGTGTGCGCAAGTTGCTCGGGGTGGAGCACGAGCAGGAGGTCCAGGAACTGGGCCTCGAGCTGCTGGGCCCGCAGGGTGCGGTCGACGAGGGGGAGGGTGCGCGGTGGATCGGGGGCTACCTCGGCAACCGCTGCCTCTCCATCGCCGGCGGCACCAGCGAGATCCAGCGCAACGTCATCGCCGAACGCCTGCTCGGACTCCCCAAGGACCCCTGAGCCCGGGTTCTCGTCACACCGTCTGGTTAGGGTACGTCTGTTCGTTTCGACGTCCCGATCAGGGGAAGGGGGGTGTGCCCGGTGCTGACGGAG
>CAYTJS010000156.1:0-9073 GCA_964438115.1 uncultured Iamiaceae bacterium | reverse complement strand
GTCACCGCCCACGAGGCCCCCGGCCGGGCCACCCACCTGGGTGGCCTGCCCCCGACCTACGTCGACGTCGGCGCCGCCGACCTCTTCCGCGACGAGGACGTGGCCTTCGCCTCCGGGATCTGGGTCGCCGGTGGCGACGCCGAGCTGCACGTCTGGGCCGGTGGCTTCCACGGCTTCGAGATGATGGCCCCGGCCGCCACCCTCACCCGCGACGCCGTCGACGCCCGCAGCCGCTGGCTCCGCCGCCGGGTGGCGGACGAGCCGTGAGCCGCGCCAGGCGCGGGGATCTCGTGGTGGTGAGACCGGTCAGTCGTCCCGCTGGGCCTCGGCGTAGCGGGCCCGGAGCTCGGCCGGGATCCGGCCCCGGTCCGAGACGATCAGCCCCTGCTGACGCGCCCAGCGGCGGATCTCGGCCGCCGTCGCCGGCCGCGGGGCCAGCGGGCCGGCCGTCGCCAGACCGGCCTGACGTTCGGCCCCCGCCTCCTCCTCGACGGCATGGGCGAGCGCCGCACCCAGGAACCGATAGGACCACTCCTGGGCGAGGGGACGGGTCTCGGCGAACACGATCGGAACCTGTGGGAACCGGACCTGGGCCTCGGCCAGCGCTTCGGCGACCACCGAGGGCCGGACCCGCTCCAGCTTGAACACCGCCGACCAGCGGTCCTCGACCACGACGGCGGCGCGGGGAACCGTGGCCAGGGCGGCCAGGAGCGATCTGAGCTTGCCCGACGTGGCGGTCGAGACCAGGTCGGCCAAGGACTTGCGCTCGACGGTCGCCACCACCTGACCGTCCCGTTCGACGGCGTAGTCGCCGGCCACCAACCCCTGGCGGCGGGTGGCCGCCTGCTGGTCGGCGAAGCGCCACGGATAGCGCTCGTGGCTGTCGACCAGGATCTCGAGCACCCGTCCCGATGCCCGCGCCGTCGGCAGGCCGACCGCGGGGCGGGCCTGACGGTTGGTGCGGGCCGACTGCCAGAAGATCACCTCTCGGCCCCGAGCCCGGGCGAACACGAACTGCGAGCGGTTCTCCCGGCCCCGGCGCAGCACCAGGTCGATGGCCGCACCCCGACGGACACAGGACTGCACGGGCACCCGCTCCACGACGTCGGGGTCGGACGGCCAGGCCTCGGCGGGGTGGCAGTACACCTTGGCCGTCCGGGGCCAGGTGTCGCGGACCTTCAGGACGACACCGTCCGCGCCCAGGGGGAGCCGGACCAGGTAGGGCAGCGTCGATCTCTCGTCAGGGTTGCGAGCCACGACGAAGTCGTCCACACCTCCAAGGATGGCCGATCCCGCCGGGTCGGGAGGCCTCGTCAACCCCGACGGAACTCCCGTAGCACCCGCCCGGGACGGTTGGTGGTGTTGACCCCCTGCTCGGTCACCACCTGGCCGTTGACCAGGGTGGCGGCATAGCCGGTGGCGCCCACACAGAGGCGCCCGGCGCCGCCCGGGAAGTCGTGGCGATAGGTCGGGTAGCCGACCTGGAGGGTGCCGGGGTCGAAGACGTTCAGGTCGGCGAAGGCGCCCACCTCGATCGTCCCGCGGTCGACGAGGCCGAGCACGGCCGCCGGGCGGGCGGTGAGGCGGTGGACACCGTCGGCCAGGTCGACCAGGCCCTTCTCGCGGACCCAGTGGGCCAGGAAGTGCGTCGGGGCGTCGGCGTCGCAGATCTGGCCGGCGTGGGCGCCGGCGTCGCCGGCCCCCGGGTAGACGTGCTCGAGGGCCAGCAGCGGGCCGAGCGCCTCGCGGTTGCGGTGGAAGAACCAGAGGTTGAACAGCTCCCGGCCCTCGCTGGCCAGCAGCCGGTCGATCACCCAGTCGACCGGGTGCACGCCCGCCGCCGCCGCCAGTTCGGCCACCGAGGCGCCGCCCTCGATGTCGTAGACGGGCACGGCGCCGGTCCCCAACGGGTGGATGCGGGCGGGGTCGTAGAGCAGGCCCTTCTCGTGGCCCTCGGCCACCAGCTCGGCCCGGGTGGCGTCGTCGCGCAGGGCGGCCACCCGGTCCTCGATGGTGGGCAGGGCCATCAGTGCCCGCCAGCGCCGCCCGGCCACCGGGGGGACCTGGGCCAGGCCCATGAGCGAGCCACTCGGGCGGGTCATGGTGATCTCGGTGATGGGACCCCGGGTGGCCCGGGTCGTCTCGAGGAAGCTCCGCCACAGGTCGACCACGCCGAGATCGCCGGACTCGTCGTTGCCCGGGCCCCCGCTGAAGATGACCCCGTCGGTGCGCTCGGCCATCTCGCCGAGCAGGCCGAACTCGTGGCCGGCCCGGGTCTCGAAGTCGAGCACGGCCTGGAAGAGGCCGCCCCCACCCTCGGCCAGACCGTCGGCCACCGCCGCCAGCTCGTCCATCTCGGCCCAGGTGCCGGGGACCTCACGCCCGTCGGGCACCTTGTGGAGGAGGATCCGTGACGTCGAGAAGCCCACGGCGCCGCCGGCCACGGACTCGGCCACGACGTCACGCAGACGGGCCAGCTCGTCGGCGGTCGGCGGCGCCTTGTCCAGGGACCGCTCCCCCATCACGTGGTGGCGCACGGCGCAGTGGCCGACGAGGCCGACCACGTTGAGGGCCGGCTGCAGCCGCTGCAGCGACGTGAGGTACTCCGGGTAGGTCTGCCAGTCCCACGGCAGTGATCCCACGATGGCGTCGCGGGGGATGTCCTCGACGCTCTCCATCATCTCCGCCAGGTACTCGCGGTCCTCGGCGTGGACGGGGGCGAAGGTCGCCCCGCAGTTGCCGATGAGGGCCGTGGTCACCCCGTGCCAGGACGACGAGGTCATCATCGGGTCCCAGGCGATCTGGGCGTCGAGGTGGGTGTGGAGGTCGACGAAGCCCGGGGTCACGGTGAGGCCGGTGGCGTCGATCTCCTCCCGACCGGGTGTGCCCGTCAGGTCGCCCACCGCGCTGATGCAGTCGCCGTCGACGGCCACGTCGGCGACGACGCCGGCCGCCCCGGTGCCGTCGAGCACCGTCCCACCCCGGATGATCAGGTCGTGCGCCATCCCCGGACGCTACGACACGCGCTCGGGACGGGTCGCCGCCGGCCTCAGCCGGCGCGGAGGTCGATGCGCCAGCCCTCGCGTTCGAGGGCCTCGCGTTCGATGCGGGCGATGGCCCGGCCCTCGACCCGGACGACGACGACTTCGGCGTCACCCACGCCCGGCACCCGGAACGGGAAGGCGCACGTGGCGGTGCGGAGGTCCTGCTCGTAGCGGCCGGCCCGCAGCCGGCCCCGGCCGGTGACCTCGCCGCCGGCCACCACCGTGACCCGGTCGCCGGCGTCGATCCCCTCGCCACCGTGGCCACCGCAGGGGGTGCCCTCGGCCCGGAAGGCGCCCGGCTCGGCGGGGGCAGTGACCCGCACCACGCCGGTCAGGACCGGGTCGTCGTCCCCACCACCGAGGGCCAGGCCGGCAGTGGCGCCCAGGGCGATCAGGGCCACCAGGCCGCCGACCACGGCCGCGTTCCGGCCCCGACGACGGGGGGCCGGGCGCTCGGGGGCGGCCGGCGCGTGACCGAGGCGGTCCACGTCGAAGCGGTCGACGACGTCATGGGTCCAGGCGCCACCGTCCCAGTAGCGGTACCGCGTGGCGTCCGCCGGGTCGGCGTACCAGCCCGCCGGCAGGCTCGTCGTCATCTCGTCCCTTCCGGCACCCGGTCCGTCCCACCGGGTGTTCTCCCGCAATCGTCGGCACCCCCGCCGTCGCGGTTGAGCGCCGGCACCGATCGTGGTCCCGCCCTACGCTCCGGCCGTGACCACGGTGACGATCCCGGCCGCCGTCCTCCGGCGGGGCGAGCTGCCGCCGGTCTGCGTCCGCACCGGTGCTCCCGCCGACGGCACGGTGGTCACCGGCTTCCGCAACCGGCTGGGCTGGGCCTGGCTGCTGCTGGTGCTCGGCGTCGTGCCGTTCCTCGTCGCCCTGGCCCTGCTGTGGCGCAGTGCCCGGGGCCCGATCCCGCTCAGCGCCGCCGCCCACCGGGCCATCGAGGCCCGCGTGCGGCGGAGCCGGCGCCTGGGCCTCGCCGGGCTGCTACTGCTCACCGTGGGCACCCTGGCCGTCGGGGCGGTCGCTCCCGAGGCCGTCGCCGGCGCGGTCGCCGGCCTCGTCGCCGCCATCGGCCTCGGCCTGCTGGTGGCGGCCTGGTGGTCCGACGACGGGGTGGCCGGTTACGTCGACCGGTCGGGGGCGGTGGTCCTCACCGAGGTCGACGACGCCTTCGCCGCCGCCGTGGCCGGTCGCGTGCCCGCCTGACGGCGGCGGCGGGTGACCAGCGCCACCACCGTCACCGACGACACCCCCAGGGCCACGCTGGTGGCGGTGAACCAGGCGTCGCCCCGCTGGATGCCGACCACGATCCACACGGCGTTGTTGGCCGTGGCGATGAGCCAGGAGAGCAGCGACACGCCCTCGACGTCGGGGGCCCGGACCAGCTCGGCGATCTGGGGCCAGCGCAGGGACAGGGCCAGCACGAAGCCCCACACCGCCACGACGGGCCAGCCCACGGTCAGGCCGACGACGGCCACGACGGCGGTGGCCGCCCCCACGATCGAGAGGGATCGCCCCGGGCGGGGGTCGATGCGGGCCAGCAGGGCCACGTTGAACGCCGCCGCCCCGAGGCCGTTGGCCAGCAGGTAGGGGTTGGCCACGCCCAGGGCGTAGACGACCCAGGTCAGGTTGACGGCGAGGAAGGTGTCCCAGGAGAGGACCGAGATGCCGGCGGGGGACCGGCGGGCCCGCCACCACTGGGCCGCGGCGAGACCCCAGGCCAGGGCCACACCCGTGACCCCGGCGGCGATCTCCATCGCGTCAGTGTGCCTGCGACACTGCACCCGTGCGGGGCCCGACGATCACGCTGGTCGGGGCCGGAGGCATGGCCTTCGGCCCGACGATGGTCAACGACGTGGTGCACACCCCGGCCCTGGCCGGGGTGTGCCTGGTGCTCCACGACGTCGACGACGCCCGGCTGGCCCGGGCCTATCGCTTCGCCGCCAAGGTGAACGCCGCCAACGGCTCGCCGGTGGTCCTCGACCGGACGACCGACGCCGCCACCGCCCTCACCGGCGCCGACTTCGTGATGAGCAGCGCCGAGTTCGGCCGCTACCACTACCGGCGCCAGGACCACGACGTCCCCAACCGCTACGGCGCCCGCCAGATCAACGGCGAGAACGGTGGCCCCGGCGCCGTGTTCCACTCCCTGCGCAGCATCGCCAACACGCTGTCGATCTGTGCCGACATCGAGCGGTACTGCCCCGACGCCTTCCTCGTCAACCTTTCCAACCCGCTGAGCCGGGTGGCCCTGGCCATCGAGCGCCACACCGCCGTGCGCTCGGTGAGCATGTGCCACGAGATGCCCAACGGGATCGGCCGCCTGGCCTCGCTCCTGCGCCGGGACAAGGGCGACCTCACCGGGGCGGCCTCGGGCATCAACCACTTCACGTTCTTCACCGAGCTGGTGGACCGCCGGACCGGCGAGGACCTCCTGCCCGCCGTGCGGGACCTGTTCGCCCGGCCCATCTTCGACTACCCGCCGTGGACGGTCTCCCTGGCCCGCCGGGTGGGGGCGGTCGGACCGCTGGGCGCCCTGGTCGACGAGCTCTACCAGCCCCTCGTCGTCCACCTGGTGCGGGAGTACGGGCTGGTGCCCACCTCCATCGACAGCCACATCGGCGAGTACCTCCCCTTCACCCCCGAGGTGGCGGACTGGTACCCCGACCGGGCCGAGGTCATGGAGCGGTTCAACGCCTTCACCGAAGGCCTGGCGGGCTGGGTGGCCCGCACCCGGGTGCCGCTCCCGCTGCACCGGATGGGGCACAGCTCCGAGGAGGTCGTGCCCATCATCGCCGCCCTGTGGACCGGTGAGCCCCGGCGCCTGCTGGCGGTCAACGTGGCCAACCGGGGCTACGTCCCCGACCTGCCCGAGGGCACGATCGTCGAGGTGGGCGCCACCGTGGACGGCGACGGGGTCCACCCCGACACCGTGCCACCCCTGGGCGCCCCCCTGGTCGACTGGACCCGGGCCCAGCTCCCCCTCCAGGAGCTGCTGGTGGAGGCCACCGTGCGCCGGGACCCCGAGCTCGCCTACCGGGCGCTGCGGGAGGACCCCTTGTCGCCCGACGACGACGCCGCCTGCCGGGCCATGTTCGCCGAGCTCCGCCGCCTCCAGGCCGACCACCTTCCCTTCTGAGGGAATCACCCGTTCTCACCGAGATCCCAGGGTCGATTCACCCTCACGTCAGGACCGCCGTCGACCATGCTGGAGCCGGGCGACCGTCCGGCGGTGTCCAGGCCCGGGACACCCACCACACCGAGGAGACCCATCATGAAGCTCCGCACCACGATCGGGGCCATCGGCCTCGCCGGCGCCATCGCCCTGGGCGGCGGCGCCACCCCGGCCCTGGCCGCCACCACCCCGCCCGACCTCCCCCCGCGGGCGTGCGCGGCGGCCCGGGACACGCTGCAGGACCTTCGGGTGCTGAACCGTCGCGCCAACCGGTCGCTGGCGGCGCTCGAGGCGGCCATCGCCCGGGCCACCGACGCCGGCCGCACCCAGTTGGCCGCCCGCCTGCAGGCCCGGCACGACGAGCTGGCCGCCCGCCAGGACCGGATCCAGGACCGGATCGCCGCCCTCCGCGAGCGCATCGCCGACCGGTGCACCCCCGCCGAGGTCCCGGCCACCTGAAGCACTGGTGACGACCCGGCGCCCCGGCCCCACCTCCACGGGTGGGCCCCGGGGCGCCGCGGCGCGTCCGGGCCGGGAACCTCGGGGCGCGGGCGTTCGTTGGCCCTCCATGGATCCATCGGGGGACCGTTCGTTCATCCGCCGCCATCCCGTGGGCCTGGCCGTCGGGGGGGTGGTCGCCGCCGGGCTGCTGGCCTGGCTCGCCTTCGGGTTCTTCGGGGTGCAGACCCTGTGGGTCGACGACGAGGTCGACGAGGCCGGGCCGGTGTTCGACTCGGGCGCCACCGTCGAGGAGGAGCCGGCGACGGCACCCGACGGGACCCAGCCGGCGGCGCCGTCCATCGAGGTGCTGGCCGAGGGCTCGTTCGTCGCCCGGGACCACCCGGCGGAGGGCACCGCCACCGTCCTCGGTGACGGGACCGGCCAGCGCTTCCTGCGCTTCACCGACTTCGCCACCGACAACGGCCCGGACCTGAACGTCTACCTGTCGACGGCGGCGCCCGACGCCGACGGCGCGGCATTCGACGACGAGTTCGTCGACCTCGGCGACCTGCGGGGCAACGTGGGCGACCAGAACTACGAGGTGCCGGCCGACGTCGACCTGTCGGCCTACCGCTCAGTGGTCGTCTGGTGCGTCCGCTTCGGCGTCCCCTTCGGCGCCGCCCCCCTCACCCCCACCGCCTGACCCGCACCCCCCACCCCGATCTGGCGTGAGTTGGTCACGCTGAGGCGGACCAACTCACGCAATTTCGGAGGGGTCGGGGGTCAGGCGAGGCCGAGGCGGGCGAACTGCTCGGCGTGGGCGTCCACCTCGGTGAGGGCGGTGTGGAGGAGGTCCCTCAGCTCGGCCTCGAGGGCCTCACCCACACGGTTCTCGATCTCGTCGGGATCGACGTCGAGGTCGTAGAGGTGGTGGCGGTCGACGTGGGAGGCGCCGGCCCAGAACGGCAGGCGGTCCCCGGCGGCGTAGGGCTGGCGGATGACCGGGATGTCGGAGCCGGGCATGCGGTCGAGCACGGCCCGGCCGTCGGGCGGGGGCAGGGCCTCGAAGCCGGCCAGGTGCATGGGCATCGTCGACCAGCGGTTCGACCACATCGACAGGGGCAGGTTGTCGCCCACCGCGGCCCGGGCGTACTTCCGGTGGCCGTCGGTGACCTGGACCCAGTTGCCCCACACCCCGCCGAGGGCCCAGTCCCGCACCCGGTCGGTGGCGCCGGTGAGCAAGGGCGCCAGCGACCGTCCGTGGGTGCGGTGGCCGGGCGTCACGGCGAAGACGTCGCAGAGGGTGGCGTGCAGGTCGACGTTGGTGGTGAGGGCGTCGCAGGTCCCGCCGCCGGCCACCCCCGGCCAGTGGACCAGCAGGGGCGTGTGGCCCAGCGGCTCGAACTGGGGCACGCCGGGCTTGCCCCACAGGTCGTGGCCGCCCCGGATGTCACCCAGGTAGTGGCCGTGGTCGGTGCACACCACCACCGCGGTGCGGTCCCACAGGCCCTGCTCGTCGAGGGCGGCGACCACCCGACCGAACCAGTCGTCGATCATCGAGACCTTGGCGCCGTAGTTGGCCCGCACGTGGCGGGCCTCGCGCTCGGTGAGGTGCCCGCGGGTCACCCCGCCGATGGCGTAGGGCGCCCAGATCAGGCGCTCGCCCTCCCAGGGCTCGTCCTCGTAGACGCCCTCCCAGCGGGCGGCCACGTCGAAGGGCTCGTGGGGGTCGAACTCGTCGACGAAGAGCAGCCACCGGTCGTGGTGGGGGGTGGCGGTGCGCAGCCAGTCGGCGGCGGCCGCCATCACCCGGGGCCCGGGGAAGTCCTCCTCCTCCCGGAACCAGGTGCGGGTGCGGTCATAGGCCCGGTCGAGGGGCACCGGCCCGCCCCACTGCCGTTCGGCGAACCAGGGGCCGGGGAGGGCGGGCGAGCCGACGAAGCTGGGGTCGGGGTGGGTGCGCCACGGGTCGCCCTCGTGTCCCCGCACGTAGTCCCACGCGAAGAAGTCGGTGTGGTAGTTCTCGCCGCCGGTCTCGAACAGGTGGGGGTGGTCCGACACCAGCATGGTGACCACGTCGCGTTCTCGGAGCGAGGCGGTGACGGGCCGCTCCCACAGCTCGATCGACCCCCACGGCTTCCACAGGAAGTCGAGGGCGCCGCAGAGGATGTCGTGACGGGCGGGCATGCACGGCAACGAGCCGGTCACGTGGCGGGTGAAGCGGGTGGCCCGCTCGGCGGCGAAGCGGTCGAGGTTCGGCGTGGCGAACTCGGTGCCGCCGTAGCAGCCGAGGTGGTGCCGGTTGAGGGAGTCGAGGAGGACGACGACCACGTTGTCGGGGCGGGCGGCGGGGTCCATGCCCCATCGTCGCACCCCGGACTCGGCGTCGGGGAGGCGGCCCCGGGGG
>CAYTJS010000155.1:0-9075 GCA_964438115.1 uncultured Iamiaceae bacterium | reverse complement strand
ATCTGGCGGGCGCCGGCCACCGCCGCGCCCATGATGGCGGCGTCACCGACGCCGCCGCAGCCGAACACGGCCACGGTCTCGCCCCGCTCGACCTCGCCGGTGTTCACCGCGGCGCCGAAGCCGGCCATGACACCACAGCCGATGAGGCCGGCGGCCTCCGGCGCCGCCGCCGGGTCGATCTTCACACACTGCTTGGCATGGACCAGCGTCTTCTCGGCGAAGGCGCCGATGCCCAGCGCGGGGCTGAGGGGCTGACCGTCCAGGGTCATGGGCTGGGCGGCGTTGCGCGAGTCGAAGCAGTACCAGGGCTTGCCCCGCAGGCAGGACCGGCAGGTGCCGCAGGGTGCCCGCCAGGCCAGGATCACGTAGTCGCCCGGGGCCACGTCCTCGACGCCGTCACCGACGGACTCGACCACCCCGGCGGCCTCGTGGCCGAGCAGGAAGGGGAACTCGTCGTTGATCGCCCCTTCCCGGTAGTGCAGGTCGGTGTGGCAGACGCCGCACGCCTGCACGGCCACCGCGGCCTCCCCCGGTCCGGGATCGGGCACCTCGATCGTCTCGATGGTGACCGGTTCCCCCTGCGCACGGGAGACGACCCCCCGGACCTGCTGCGGCATCTCGTCCTCCTCGGTTCGACCGGGCGATCGTAGGCTGCCATCGAGGAGAACTACCGCACCGGCCTCTACTGACCCGCAGACCCGGCCGGGGTCAGCGGAACTCGGGGTCCACCCACTCGGGGAAGACGTCGGGCAGGTCCTCGCTCACCTTCCCGGTGAACCGGGGCGGGCGCTTCTCGAGGAACGAGGTCACCCCCTCGATGGCGTCGGCGGAGCGGCCAGTGGCGTTCACCGCTCGGGAGTCGGCCCGGTGGGCCTCCATCGGGTGGGCGGCGCCCAGCATGCGCCACATCAGCTGGCGGGTCAGGGCCACCGAGACGGCCGAGGTCGACGCGGCGATCCCCTCGGCCAGCTCCTGGGCGGCGGGCAGCAGGTCGTCGGGGGCGTGCAGGCTGCGGACGAGGCCGCCCTCGAGGGCCTCGGTCGCCGGGAAGACGTCGCCCCGGTAGGCCCACTCGAGGGCCCGGTCGATGCCCACCAGCCGGGGCAGGAACCAACTGGAGCAGGCCTCGGGGACGATGCCCCGTCGGGCGAACACGAACCCCATGCGGGCGTCCTCGGCGGCGAGGCGGATGTCCATGGCGAGGGTCATGGTGATGCCGATGCCCACGGCGGGCCCGTTGATGGCGGCGATGATCGGCTTCTTCAGGTCGAAGATGCGCAGGGTGATCATCCCGCCCCCGTCCCGCCGCTCCATCGCTGGTGAGCCCCCGGGGTCCTGCTTCTCGTAGTCGAACGTGTCGGCCCCCAGGGAGAGGTCGGCGCCGGCGCAGAAGGCCCGGCCCCGGCCGGTCACGATGACGGCCCGGACGTCGTCGTCCTCGTCGACGCGGTCGAGGACGTCGAGCAACTCGGTCGCCATGCGCACGGTGAGGGCGTTGAGCTTCTCGGGACGGTCGAGGACGACGGTGGCCACACCGTCCCGGACCCGGTAGTCGATCTCGTCGTAGGTCACGATCGACCATGATGGCCGACGCCCGATGAGCGAGCCCGACCCCCCACCGCCGGCACGGTCCTCCCTGGCCCGGGACGCCGCCGCCATCTCGGTGGCCGTGGGCGTGTTCGGCGTGGCCTTCGGCGTCTTCGCCGTGGCCACCGGGCTGTCCCCGGCCCAGACCGCGGCCATGTCGCTCCTCGTCTTCACCGGCGGCTCGCAGTTCGCCGCCGTCGGGGTGATCGACGCCGGCGGCACGGCGGCCGCCGCCGTCGGCTCGGCCGCCCTCCTGGCCGCCCGCAACGGCCTCTACGGGCTGACCCTGCACCGCACGGTGCGGGGCGGTTGGTTGCGTCGCCTGCTCGGGGCCCAGCTGGTGATCGACGAGTCCACGGCCATGGCCACGGCCCAGGCCGACCCGGACCGGGCCGAGCGGGCCTTCTGGCTCACCGGGATCGGCGTGTTCGTGTGCTGGAACCTCGGCACGCTGATCGGTGTGGTCGCCGGTGACGCCATCGGCGACCCCGAGGCCCTCGGACTCGACGCCGCCTTCCCGGCGGGCTTCATCGCCCTGATGGCCCCGCACCTGCGCACCCGGCCCGGCCTGGTGGCGGCCCTGGCGGGGGCGGGCATCGCCGTGGTCGCCATCCCCCTGGTCCCGGCCGGGGCGCCCATCCTGCTCGCCGCCCTCGGGGTCGTCCCCGCCTACCTGGTCTGGCGGCGCACGGCGTGAGCTGGCCGGCGCTGCTCGTGCTGGCCGCCCTGGCCTACGGCTTCAAGGCCGCGGGCCTGCTCGGCCCCGACCGGGTCCGCCTGCCGCCCACGTTCACCACGGTGACCAGCCTGCTGCCCCCGGCCCTGCTCGCCGCCCTGGTCATGGTCCAGACCTTCGCCGACGGCACCCAGCTCGTCCTCGACGCCCGCGCCGCCGGCCTGGTCGCCGGCATCGTCGCCGTCGCCCTGCGGGCCCCCTTCCTCGTGGTGGTCCTCGCCGCCGGCGCCACCACCGCCCTCCTCCGCGCCCTCACCTGATCCGGCCCGACGCCAACCATCCGAAATTGCGTCGATCGGTTGCGGTGGGCGCAACAGATCGACGCAATTTCGACGGGGTGGGGGTCAGGGGGTGGGGTCGACGGGGGTGTAGAGCACGTTGCGGAGGGAGAGGGCGCTGCCGGTGGTGGCCAGGGCCTCGTCGTCGCGGGTGATGGCGGCGGCGGTGGGGGCGGCCCGCAGGAAGCCGATGGCGGTGAAGGGCAGGGCGACGAGGAACGGGAAGCCGCTGCCGACGACGAAGCTCATGGCGAAGCCGACCAGGGCCGGCACCTCACCGGCGGCGAGACGGACGAAGAACCGGGTCCGGTAGCTGGCCAGCAGGGTCCCGGCATCGGTGGGGTCCAGCCGTGGCCCGGCCACGACCGAACCCCCGAGCGAGAGCAGGCCCACCCCGGCGGTGACGGCGTAGCCCAGTTCGAGGGGGACGTCGTCGACCCGATCGAGGCCGAGGAACAGCAGCACCACACCCAGCAGGACGATGCCGGAGACGAAGGCCACGAACACCTGGCGCATGAGGACGACCGCCGGCGGGCGCCCACCCTGGCGGGAGACCTGCCCCGGCACCGCGCCGCGCCGGGCGCCGGCCCAGCCCGGGTCCTCCACGGGTCAGACCTTGAGGAAGCGGCTGACGGCGATGAACGAGCCGATGAGGCTGATCAGGGCCCCGGCCACGACCACCACGATGGCGGCCTGGGTGATCTGGCCGCCGCTGACGCTGAAGGCCGAGAGCAGACCGGCCCCCTGCGCCTCCTCCTCGAGGCCGCTCACGAACCAGGACATCACCGGGATGGCGACCACCGCACCGACGAGGCCCTGGATGAGGCCCTCGACCATGAACGGGATGCGGATGAACCAGTTGGTGGCGCCGACCAGCTTCATCACCTCGATGTCGCGGCGGCGGTTCAGGATGGCCATCTGGATGGTGTTGAAGACGAGCAGCGTCGCCGCCACCAGCAGAGCGGCGGCGGCCAGGGTCGAGCGGGAGGCCAGGAAGTCGTAGAAGCTCTCGATGCGCTCGATGGCCTCGCTCGAGAAGGCCACCTCCCGGACGCCGGGCTGACCCGAGAAGACCTCGCCCAGGGCCACGACGGCATCGGAGTCGGCGTCGACGGGCTTCACCTTGAACGACGGGGGGAGGATGTCCGGCGAGACGTTGGCCAGGAGCTGGGGGTCGTCGGCGAAGAGCTCCTGGAACTCGGCGTAGGCGCAGTCCTGGTCGCAGTACTCGGCCTCGCGCACCTGGGGGTTGTCGTCCAGCTCGGCCCGCACCGACTCGATCTGGGCGTCGGTGGCGTTGGGCTGCATGAAGACGATGAACTCGACGCCGCCCTCGAAGCGCTCCTGGGCGCCCTGGACGCCCCGGCTGATGAGCAGGGCGCTGCCCACCATGGTGAGTGACACGGCCACGGTGGCCACGGTGGCGATGGTCAGGGAGAAGTTCCGGGTGAGGTTGATCCCCACCTCGCGGGTCAGGTACCCGAGCTTGATGGCCATGGCGGGCTACTCGTAGACCCCACGGTCCTGGTCCCGCACGATCACACCCCGGTCGAGCTGCAGCACCCGGCGGCGCATGCTGTCGACGATGGAGCGGTCGTGGGTGCACATGACGACCGTGGTGCCGGTGCGGTTGATGCGGTCGAGCAGCCGCATGATCCCCACCGAGGTGTTGGGGTCGAGGTTGCCCGTGGGCTCGTCGGCCAGGAGGATCAGGGGCCGGTTGACGAAGGCCCGGGCGATGGACACCCGCTGCTGCTCACCGCCGGATAGCTCGTTGGGCATGTTGCGGGCCTTGTCGGCCAGGCCCACCAGCTCGAGGATGGCGGGCACCTGGCTGCGGATGACGTTGTTGGGCCGCCCGATGACCTCGAGGGCGAAGGCCACGTTCTCGTAGACGGTCTTGTTGGGCAGGAGCTTGAAGTCCTGGAAGACGCAGCCGATGTTGCGGCGCAGGTACGGCACCTTCCAGGGGGACAGCTTCACGATGTCCTTGCCGGCGACGTAGATGCGGCCCTCGTCGGGGACCTCCTCGTGGTTGAGGAGGCGGATGAAGGTCGACTTGCCCGACCCCGAGGGACCGACGAGGAAGACGAACTCGCCCTTCTGGATCTCGGCGTTGGCGTTGCGGAGGGCGATCACGTCGCCGCCCATGTACCGCTTCGTGACGTTCTCGAGCTTGATCATGGCGGGTGCGCTGAATGTACCAGTGGGTCAGGCCGGTTCCCGGGACCCCCGCGCCCACCGCAGATAGGCCTCCATCAGGTCGTCGACGCTGCCGTCGAGCACGGCCGTGATGTTGCCCACCTCGAGGTTGGAGCGGTGGTCCTTGACCCGCTGCTCGGGGTGCATGAAGTACGAGCGGATCTGGTTGGCCCACTCCGCACTGCGCTGGTCGCCGGCCAGTTCGCTCAGGTGTTCCTCGTGCTCGCGGCGGCGCAGGTCGGCCAGCCGGGCCTTCAGGATCTCCATCGCCTTGTCGCGGTTCTGGTGCTGGCTGCGCTGGTTCTGACAGGAGGTCACGATGCCGGTGGGCAGGTGGGTGATGCGCACCGCCGAGTCGGTCACGTTGACGTGCTGACCGCCCGCGCCCGATGAGCGGTAGGTGTCGATGCGCAGGTCCTTCTCGTCGATCTCGATCTCGCCGTCGGCCTCGTCGAGGGCGGGCACGACGGTGACCGACGCGAACGCGGTGTGGCGGCGGGCCTGGCTGTCGAAGGGCGAGATGCGGATGAGGCGGTGCACGCCGCCCTCCCCCTGCAACCAGCCGTAGGCGTGGCGGCCCTGGACGATGAAGGTGGCCGAGGAGATCCCGGCCTCCTGGCCCGCCTGGGCCTCCTCCATCTCGACCTTGTAGCCCTTGCGGTCGGCCCACCGCTGGTACATCCGGGCGAGCATCTCGGCCCAGTCCTGGGAGTCGGTGCCGCCGGCACCGGAGTGGACCTCGACCACGGCGTCGCGCTCGTCGTACTCGCCCTGGAAGAGGGCCCGCAGCTCCAGCTCGTCGAAGGTGGCGGCCAGGGCGGCCACCGCCTCGTCGATCTCGGGCTCGAGGGACTCGTCCTGTTCCTCACGGGCCATCTCGGCGAGGGTGGCGGCGTCGTCGAGTTCGCCGGTGAGGCGCTCGACCAGCTCGAGGTCGTCGACCACGGCGGCCAGCTCGCCGGTGACCTTGCGGGCCCGGTCGGGGTCGTCCCAGAGATCGGGGCGGGCGGCCTCGGTCTCGAGCTGGGGGCGCCGGGCCGTCAGCTCGTCCGCCCGTAGGTAGGTGCGGGCGGCGTCGAGGCGGGCGCGGAGCGCGTCGAGGTCGGAGGAGTAGTCCTTCACGGCCCGCCTACCGGCCGTGACAGAGCTTGTACTTCTTGCCCGAGCCGCAGGGGCAGGGCTCGTTGCGCCCCGTCTTGGCCCACTCGTCTTTGACCACCGGCGTGTTGACCGGCTCCTCGACGGGCTGGGGCGCGGCCTCGCCCCCGCCCAGGGCGCCGGACAGGCCGGTGGCGCCCTGCACCGGGTCCTCGGGCGCCGAGTACTGGACGTCGCGCAGGGCGGGCTGGTCGGCCTCGATCTCGCGCTCCTCACGCACCCGGATGTGCATCATGAAGCGCACGAAGTCGGCGGCGATCCCGGCCATCATCGCCCCGAAGAACTCGTAGCCCTCGCGCTGCCACTCGTTCAGCGGGTCCTTCTGGCCCATGGCCCGCAGGTTGATGCCCTCGCGCAGGTAGTCCATGGCGGCCAGGTGCTCGCGCCACTTCTGGTCGATGATGCGCAGCATCACCTCGCGCTCGAGCGAGCGCATGGTCTCCTCGCCCACCTCGGCCTCGCGGGCCTCGTAGTGGGCCACGGCCTCGGCCATGATCTTCTCGTAGAGCTGGTCGGTGCCCTCGGCGGCGGCGAGGTCGGCCTCGTCGAGACGACCGGGCCAGAGCGTGCCCACCTCGGCCACCAGGCCGTCGAGGTCCCACTCCTCGGCGAAGTCGGACACGCAGTAGGTGCCGATGGCGGCGTCGACGGCCTCGGCCAGGCTCTCCATGGCCTCGCTACGCAGGTCGGCCCCGGCGAGGATCTGCTCGCGGCGCGCGTAGATGACCTTGCGCTGCTCGTTCATCACCTCGTCGTACTTGAGGACGTTCTTGCGGATCTCGGCGTTGCGCTGCTCGACGGTGGTCTGGGCCCGCTCGATGGCCTTGGACACCATCTTCGACTCGATGGGGACGTCGTCGGGCAGGGACTTGCCCATCACCCAGTCCATGGCCCCGGTGGCGAAGAGGCGCATGAGCTCGTCCTCGAGGGACAGGTAGAAGCGGCTCTCGCCGGGGTCGCCCTGGCGGCCGGACCGGCCCCGGAGCTGGTTGTCGATCCGGCGGCTCTCGTGGCGCTCGGTGCCCAGCACGTAGAGGCCACCCAGCTCGCGGACCTGCTCGCCCTCGGCCTTGGTCTCGGTCTCGTAGCGGCGGAGGAGCTCGGCGACCCGGGCCTCGCCCTCCTCGGACTCGGGGTCGATCCCCTCGGCGCGGACGTCCCGGGTCGCCAGGGCCTCGGCGTTGCCGCCGAGGATGATGTCGACGCCGCGGCCGGCCATGTTGGTGGCCACGGTGACCGAGTGCAGGCGCCCGGCCTGGGCCACGATCTCGGCCTCGCGGAAGTGCTGCTTGGCGTTGAGCACCTCGTGGCGCACGCCCCGCTTCTCGAGCAGGCGGGACAGCTTCTCGGACTTCTCGACCGACACGGTGCCGACCAGGCAGGGCTGGCCCGCCTCGTAGCGCTCGACCAGATCGTCGACCACGGCGCCGAACTTGGCGTCCTCGGTCTTGTAGATGAGGTCGGGCTTGTCGTCCCGGGAGATCGGCCGGTGGGTCGGGATGGGCACGACGTCGAGCCCGTAGGTGGAGGCCAGCTCGGCGGCCTCGGTGGTGGCCGTGCCGGTCATGCCGGCCAGCTTCTCGTAGAGGCGGAAGTAGTTCTGGAGGGTGATGGTGGCGAGGGTCTGGTTCTCCTCCTTGATCTTCACCCCCTCCTTGGCCTCGACGGCCTGGTGCAGGCCCTCGGACCAGCGCCGGCCCTCGAGGATGCGGCCGGTGAACTCGTCGACGATCTTCACCTCGCCCTTGGCGACGATGTAGTCCTTGTCCCGCTTGAACAGCTCCTTGGCCCGCAGGGCGGCCTGGAGCTGGTGGACCAGGTTGGCCGACACCTCGTCGTAGAGGTTCTCGATGCCCAGCTGGGCCTCGACCTTCTCGATGCCGGACTCGAGGGGGGCGACGGTGCGCTTCTCCTCGTCGACCTCGTAGTCGACGTCGCGCTGGAGGCCCTTGGCGATGGAGGCGAACTGGTAGTAGAGCTTGGCGGCGTCGGCCATGCGCCCGCTGATGATGAGGGGCGTGCGGGCCTCGTCGACGAGGATCGAGTCGACCTCGTCCACGATGGCGAAGAAGTGGCCCCGCTGGACCTGGCGCTCGCTGGCCATCGCCATGTTGTCGCGCAGGTAGTCGAAGCCGAACTCGTTGTTCGTGCCGTAGGTGATGTCGGCCTGATAGGCGTCGCGCCGATCGATCGGCTCCAGGTACTGGAAGCGCGCGTCGTCGCTGCTCCACTTCGGGTTGAAGCGGAACGAGTGCATGGTGTCCGTCTCGCCCCGGCTCTGGATCACGGCGGCGGTCAGGCCCAGGAAGTCATAGATCGGCCCCATCTGCTGCAGGCCGAACTTAGACAGGTAATCGTTTGGCGTCACGAGGTGTACGCCGCGTCCTGTCAGGGCATTCAAGTAGATCGGTAGGGTGGCGACCAGCGTTTTCCCTTCGCCGGTCTTCATCTCCGCGATCTTGCCCTGGTGCAGCACGATCCCGCCGATGAGCTGCACGTCGAAATGGCGCAGGCCGATGGTCCGCACGGATGCCTCGCGCACGAGCGCGAAGGCTTCCGGCAGTAGGTCATCGAGCGTTTCGCCTTCCTCAAGCCGTTGGCGGAACTCGTCCGTCTTGGCTCGCAGCTCGGCATCGCTGCACGCCTGTAACTGCGGTTCCAGCGCGTTGATCTGTTCCACGATCTCGCGGTGTTTGTTCAACTCGCGCTCGTTGGGGTCCCCGAACACGGCTTTTGCCAGTGATCTAAACATCGTTCCTCACACCTGTAGGGGGCAGGTGATGGCTGCGCTCACCCTACTCTTATCTCAAAGGGATCATGACTTATGCATGACGGGTTGATTATAACATATCGAGGGGCGGGCATGAAGACGCGGTGCGCTGATCTTAGCCGAGGAGCGCGACGATCGCTGCCAGTGCGAGGGCGAGGGCGAGCACGGCCAACAGCGCCAGCGTCACGAGCAGCGCGATGGCCCAAACCGGGATCCTGCCGCCACCGCCATCCGGGGGGACGGTACGCCGGGGCGGCTGGGCGTGCGCGCGGTCCCTCTCGTAGGGTTCGATCTCCCAATGCGTTTGATCATGGGGCGAGCGCGGCACGACGCTGTCCGGCGTG
>CAYTJS010000154.1:0-9129 GCA_964438115.1 uncultured Iamiaceae bacterium | reverse complement strand
CTGGCGGGCGGCAGCGGCGGCGTAGCGGTCCCGCACGGCGCGGGAGGTGGGGACCTCGCGGCGGGCGCCGGTCTCGGGATCGACCACCTCGATGACGCCGACATCCGGCAGGGTCAGCTCGCGGGGGTCGACCACCTCGACGGCCAGGACCTCGTGGCGGTGGGCCAGGCCCCGCAGCTGGCGCTCCCAGGCCGAGCCGTCGAGGAAGTCGGAGACCACGACCATCAGGCCCCGACGACGCCGTCCGGTCCGGGCCAGGGCACCCACGGCCTCGGCCAGGTCGACCGCCCCCGTCGCCGGCGCGGCCGAGGCCTCGGTGGCGGCGTGCAGCGTGCCCAGCAGGTGGCGGCGACCGGTGCCCGGCGGCAGCACCCGCAGCGCGTCGCCCTCGGCGACGAGGACGCCGAGGCGGTTGCCGGTGCGCAGGGTGATGAACCCGATGGCCGCGGTGGCGGCCAGGGCCAGGTCCCGCTTCTCGCAGCGGGCGGTGCCGAAGTCGAGGCTGGCGGAGCGGTCGAGCAGCACCCAGGTGGCCAGCTCTCGGTCGGCGATGCTCTCCCGGACGTGGACGTCGGGCATGCGGGCGGTGACGTTCCAGTCGATGCGGCGCACGTCGTCGCCGGGCTCGTAGGCCCGGGTGTCACCCGGCTCGCTGCCCCGGCCCGGCACCAGGCCCTGGTGGTCGCCGTGGAGCATGCCGTCGAGCCGGCGCGTGATGTCGACCTGGAGTCGGCGCAGCACCTCCTCGGCCGGCGCCCCCGCCACCCGGGGTGGTGCCGTCGTCGAGCGGGCGCTCACCCGGCGCGGGCCGCCACGGCCGCCGCCGGCACCGTCGAGAGCACCCGGACCAGGACGTCCTGCACCTCGACGCCGTCGGCCAGGGCCTCGTAGGAGAGGACCAGGCGGTGGCGGAGGACGTCGGGGGCTACGTCGAACACGTCCTGGGGCAGGGCGTAGTCCCGGCCCCGGAGCAGGGCCAGGGCCCGCCCGGCGGCGATCAGACCCAGGCTGGCCCGGGGGCTGGCGCCGTAGGCGATGTGACCGGCCAGGTCGGCCAGGCCGTGCTCGGCGGGCTGGCGGGTGGCGAAGACGACGTTCACGGCGTAGTCCACGACCGCCGGGTCGACGTAGACGCCGTCGGTCACGGCCTGCAGGGCCAGCACCTGGTCGGTGTCGAGCACCGGCGTCGGCTGCGGGGGGTGCACGCCCATCCGATGGACGATCTCGACCTCCTCGGACCGGGACGGGTAGCCGACGGGCACCTGCATGAGGAAGCGGTCCCGCTGGGCCTCGGGGAGCTGGTAGACGCCCTCGGACTCGATGGGGTTCTGGGTGGCCAGCACCAGGAACGGCTCCGGCACGGCATGGGTCTTCCCGCCGATCGAGACCTGGTGCTCGGCCATGACCTCGAGCAGGGCCGACTGGACCTTGGCCGGCGCCCGGTTGACCTCGTCGGCCAGGACGATGTTGGCGAAGATCGGGCCCAGCTCGATGTCGAAGGTCTCCGTCGAGCCCCGGTAGATGCGGGTCCCCACGATGTCGGCGGGGAGCAGGTCGGGGGTGAACTGGATGCGGACGAAGGAGCCGCCGACGACGCGGGCCAGGGTCTCGCTGGCCAGGGTCTTGGCCACGCCGGGCACGCCCTCGAGCAGCACGTGGCCCCGGGCGAGGAGGCAGACGAGTAGGCGCTCGATGGCCTGGTCCTGGCCCACGATCACCTTCTTCACCTCGTAGAGCGCCTGCTCGAGGAGGCGGGCGGCTTCGGCCGGTGCCATCGCCGGGGCGGTGGCGTCGGAGGCAGGAGGTGGGGCGGGGGCGGCGTCGGCCTCGGTCACGAGCGGTCACGATACGGCTGGCGGGAACCCCTCGGCCGTCGCGGGCGTGGAACGGCCATGAGCGACCGCTTCACTGGGGCCGACGACGCTGACCCGCTGCCGATCGGTGCGACCGTGACCGACCCCTTCCCCCCACGACCCCCCGCCCCGACCAGCGCGCCCGCCGGCCCGCCGCCGATGGCCCCGTCGGGTCCCCCGGTCCTGCCCGGTGCCATGGTCGACCCGCCGCTGGGCCCCCCGCCCACCGAGCTGCTGACCGGGGACGAGCCGTCGCCCCGTCGCCGGCACCGGGGCCTCCTGGCCGTGGTCGGCGGACTGCTGGTGGTGGCCCTGCTGGCCGCGGCCTTCGGCGCCGGCTGGTCGCTGCGGGCGGACGACTCGGCCGACGTCGTGTCGGCCCCCGAGGTCGCCGCCGACGCCGCCGACCGCCCGTCGGCCACGCCCCTCGACCAGCAGGAGCCCGACCTCCTCGAACCCGTGGCCGCCGTGGCCGACGTGGTCGCCCCGACCGTGGTGCAGCTGGAGACGGCGACCGGGGTGGGCTCGGGGGTCATCTACGACCCCGACGGCCTGATCCTCACCGCCGCCCACGTGGTCGAGGGCTCGACCGACGTCAACGTCCGCCTGGCCGACGGCACGGTGGTCGACGGCCAGGTGCTGGGCGCCGACGCCGACAGCGACATCGGCGTCGTCCGCATCGACCCCGAGGGTCTCGAGCTGTCGGTGGCGGTGCTGGCCGACGAGGTGCCCGACGTGGGCGACCTGGCCGTGGCCGTGGGCAGCCCCTTCGCCCTCGACCAGACCGTGACCGCCGGCATCGTGTCGGCCCTGGACCGTCCGGCTCCCGCCGGTGACGGTCCCACCGTCGGCACGCTGCAGACCGACGCCCCCATCAACCCGGGCAACTCCGGGGGACCCCTCGCCAACCGCAACGGCGAGATCATCGGGATCGCCAGCTACATCCAGAGCCAGACCGGCGGCAACATCGGCCTGGGCTTCGCCATCCCGGTCGACATCGCCGAGCGGGTGGCCGACGCCCTCGTCGCCGGCCAGACGGTGGCCTTCGGCTACCTCGGCGTCGAGGGCGGCGACTCGGTGAGCGGCCAGACCGGGGCGCTCATCGCCTCGGTGGTGCCCGGCGCCCCGGCCGCGGCCGCCGGCCTCGAGGCGGGTGACGTCATCCTGGCCATCGACGGCCGACCCACGCCGACCTTCGGCGACCTGGGCGTGGCCATCCGCCAGCGCGCCCCCGGCGACGAGGTCACCCTCACCGTGGTCCGCGGCGGCGAGGAGCAGCAGCTCACCGTCACCCTCGGCAGCACCGCCGACTGAGCCGAACCGGCGCCCGATCCGGTTGCCCTGACGGCCTTGCGTCAGTAGCGAGTCGTGCGCTCAGATGGGGGCGAGCGCGTTACGAACAAGTGTTTCGAATCAGACCGTTTGGCTAGGCGGTCCGGCGACCCAAGACTGACCGAGGCCGACGGGACGACCCCGATCCTTGCCTTCAGGTCCAGCATCGTCGACCCTGCCCCCGGGTCGCCGTGGGCACGGATGGATGTACCACCTGTTCGCATAGCGGGGTGACGAGTTCCGGTCGCGCTACCACACGTGGTCCAACGTCGAGGGGGTGTTCGCGATGCGCAAGGCCAAGTTCGGCTACACCCTGTGCGGCAAGTCCGAGCGGCCCAGGACGATGCGATGTTGGCGAGGTCCGCCGCCCGGCTGCCTATTGGCACATTGCGTTCGCGCCGGTCTACGAGGCGTAGGTCGGGGCGTCATCCCAGCGGTTCATCGCCGGCCAACACCTGCGCGTGCTCGTGCGGTCGTCCTACAGCATGGGATCGAGGCTGCTCTCACCCTTGTGGCCCGAACGCACCCCCGATCACCTCGCTCTGGGTGGATACGGTGACTGGCGTGTCTCTCAGCACCGAGCCGCTTCAACTGTTCCCGGCGCCCGCAGCGGCGAAGAACACCACGACCTTTGTGGACAACATGAAGCTTCCGGTCCACCGATGGTTCCGGTACTCAGCTGGTTTCTCCGCAAAGTGGGTCGAGTCCATGCTGACGCCTGACGCGCGAGTGCTCGACCCGTTCGCGGGATCGGGAACGACCTTGCTCGCAGCGCAGAGCGTGGGGGCCGAATCAGTCGGCATCGACAGCCAGGGGTTCGTGTGCCGGGTCGCCCGTGCGAAGCTCTCCTGGACAGCGGAGCCCGATGAGCTAGTGCGCCGAGCCGTCGGGGTGCTCGACCGGACGTCCGCCCACCCACTCGACGAGCCGGTCCCCGCCCTCCTGGAGAAGTGCTACACGCCCGACGCCCTGGCCGATCTCCTGGGGCTACGAGACACCGTGGCCGGAGTTCGGTCCGATGATCCAGCCGGGAGACTCCTGTGGCTCGCTTTCGTGTCGATCATCCGCGTCACGTCACACGTCGGCACCGCGCAGTGGCAATACGTCCTCCCTAACAAGCGCAAGCGCACGACAACACCCGTCCTAGATGCATATGAGGCACAGGTCGCAGCGATGGCGGACGACATGCGAGCGTGGCAGTCAGCGATCCCCGATCCTCCGGCGGCATTGTTCATCGAGGGCGACTGCCGGGAGCCGGGTGTCGCTCCTGACGGGTGGGCCACTCATGTCATCTGCTCGCCGCCCTACGCCAACAACTACGACTACGCAGATGCCACCCGCCTGGAGCAGACGGTCCTCGGGGAGGTCACCAGTTGGGGCGACTTGAAGCCGATGCGGTCACGGCTTGTTCGCTCCTGCTCCCAAGCGATGACCGGGTTCGACCCCGCAGAAGCCTTGGGTGACCCGATCCTGGCCCCAATCGCAGATGAGCTTGGAGCGGTGTACGCCGAACTAGACGAGGTTCGCCACAGCCACGGCGGAAAGAAGGCGTACCACAGCATGGTCCTGGCCTACTTCTACGACCTCGCTTACACTTGGCGCGCCCTACGTCAGTCGTGCGCCCCCGGAGCCTCAGTGTGCTTCGTCGTGGGCGACTCCGCGCCGTACGGCGTCTACGTCCCCGTCGAGCGATGGCTGGGCGAGCTGGCGGTGGCCGAGGGCTTCGCCTCTTGGTCCTTCGACAAGGTGCGCGACCGCAACGTCAAGTGGAAGAACCGCAAGCACGACGTTCCACTCCACGAGGGACGGCTGTGGGTGGTCGGGTAGATGGCCGAGTCACCTGCCCACAAGCTGGGTCAGATCATCGGGGACGCCTTGGAAATCGCGTTGGAACCGGTCCTGCGCGCCTTCGCTGAGGAACACGACCTGTATCTCGACGTTAAGGGCAACCGTCCGGCGAGACCGGGGGTCAAGGTCACCTGGACCGACGACTTCGGCAACAGCCATGACTTGGACTTCGTGCTGGAACGAGCGGGGACCCCAGAGAAGGTCGGCGTACCGGCTGCGTTTATCGAGTCGGCATGGCGGCGCTACACGAAGCACTCCAAGAATAAGGCCCAGGAGATCCAAGGGGCCGTCGAGCCACTGCTCGCCAAGTACGCTAACGTCAAGCCGTTCGGCGGGGCCATCGTCGGAGGGAACTGGACAGCGAACGCCCTGGCTCAGCTGACGAGCCTCGGCTTCTCGGTGCTTTACATCCCTTACGACGATGTGGTTCGAGCGTTTGCCACCGTTGGAATCGACGTGGCGACCGAGGAGGACACTCCTCTCGACCGCCTCCAGGAGATGGTCGATCGGTACGAGGCGCTGACCCCGGAGGAACTGGATCGACTCGGTGCTGCGTTGCGCGAGTGCGCCCCGTCTGAGTTCGCACGGTTCCGCGTCGCCTTGGAATCAACGATTGCCCGCCGCGTTGAGCGTGTGACGGTCCTCCCCCTGCACGGCAGTGCCCGGGACTTCGAGTCGCTCGGAGACGCCATCGACGCCATCGAGAGCTACGAGACACCCGACGCCATCCCGCTACTCGTCCGATGGGAGGTCGCCATCCGTTTCAGCAACGGCGACCGGATCGAGGCGCGGTTCCAGGAGCCTGCGACTGCGGTCGACTTCCTGCGGACCTTCGGCTGACCTGCACCTAAGCCCCGCGTCCCAATCCAGAAGCTGCCGTTCCGATGCCATTTAGGTCCAAGGTCGCCCTGACGACCGAATCGGGCGCCGGAACGGGGGGTCGATAGGGTCCCCGCCGTGGAGCTCCTGATCGTCGTCGTGGTGGTGGCGTGCGTCCTGCTCGCCCTGATCCCACGCTTCGTCGCCCTCCGGTCCCGGCGGGAGGCCCCACCGGCGTCCCCGGCCCCGACCCGGCCCTCGCCGCTGGCACCGACCGGTCCCGAGACCGAGGCCGCGACCCCACCGGCGGCCCCGGCCCGGCTGGGTGACCGCCTGGGCAAGACGCGGGACCGCCTGGCCGGCGCCGTGCGCTCGCTGCGGTCCCGGTCGGCCATCGACGCCGGCGTCTGGGACGAGCTGGAGGAGGCCCTCATCGGCGCCGACGTCGGCGTGGCCACCACCCACGCCCTCCTCGCCGGGCTGCGGGCCCGGGTCGACGCCGGCGAGATCGCCGAGCCCGACGCCCTCGTCGACGCCCTGAAGGCCGACGTCGAGGCCCGCCTGGTGGGCGACCGCCAGCTGGTCATGGCCCCCGAAGCCCCGACGGTCTGGCTCTTCGTCGGGGTGAACGGCGTGGGCAAGACCACCACCATCGGCAAGCTGGCCAAGCGCGAGACCGACGCCGGCCGCAAGGTCGTGCTGGCCGCGGGCGACACCTTCCGGGCCGCCGCCGGCGAGCAGCTGGGCATCTGGGCCGAGCGCACCGGCGCCCGGATCGTGCGAGGCCAGGAGGGCGGCGACCCCTCGTCGATCATCTTCGACGCCGTCCAGGCCGCCGGGGCCCGCGGCGCCGACCTGGTCCTGGCCGACACCGCCGGGCGGGTCCACACCAAGGCCAACCTGATGGACGAGCTACGCAAGGTCCGCCGGGTCGCCGACCGCGAGCCGGGCACGGTCACCGAGGTGCTGCTCGTGCTCGACGCCAACACCGGCCAGAACGGCCTGACCCAGGCCCGACAGTTCACCGAGGCCGTCGAGGTCACCGGCGTGGTCCTCACCAAGCTCGACGGTTCGGCCCGGGGCGGCATCGTGGTGGCCATCCAGGACGACCTGGGCATCCCGGTCAAGCTGGTCGGCCTCGGTGAGCAGGCCGAGGACCTGGTGGCCTTCGACCCGCACGAGTTCGTGGAGGCCCTGTTCGCGTCATGATCCTCTTCCGTCTCCTCTTCCTCCCCGTCCGCCTCGTGCTCGGCTCGGTCCGGGCCGGCTGGCGGGTGGGCCGGGCCGCCGGCTCGGGCCGGACGGCCGCGTTCGGCGCCGGCGTGGCCGTCGGGGTCCTGGTGGCCTCGCCCGCCGCCCGCACCGCCGCCCTCGGCCTGGCCCGCGACGTCCTGCGCCGGGTCGACCAGGCCCGTCGTCGGACCGCGGCCGTGGCTCCCACCGCCGGCCCCGCGGCCATCGACCTGGCCGACTGACCCACGTCGCTCGCCCGATCGGGGTGACGCCGCCGGGGGGCGCCGGCCCTACCCTCCGGACCTGACGAGGAGGTCATGACGTGGGGATACTGCGACGAGGTGGTGACGGCCCCCAGGGCCGCAAGTTCCAGATGCGCCAGAAGGCGCTGTCCATCGGCGACGACTACTGGGTCGAGGACGAGGACGGCAACAAGGCCTTCAAGGTGAACGGCAAGGCCCTGCGTGTTCGGGACACCTGGGTGCTCGAGGACCCGGCCGGCAACGAGGTGGCCATGATCCGGGAGAAGAAGCTCTCGGTGCGGGACAAGATCAAGATCGAGTACGCCGGCGGTGGCGAGGCCGTGGTCAAGAAGGCCCTGGTCGGCATCCGCGACCGCTTCGAGGTCGACGTCGACGGTGGCGACGACCTGAAGGTCACCGGCAACATCGTCGACCACGAGTACAAGATCGAGCGCAACGGCGACAAGATCGCCGAGGTGTCGAAGAAATGGTTCCGCCTCCGCGACACCTACGGCGTCGAGATCGCCGACGAGAACGACACCCTGCTGATCCTGGCCGTCACCGTCGCCGTCGACGCCATGGCCCACGACGAGCCCACCTGACCCTCGGCGGTCGGACAAGGAGCCGGCCGACGCGATCGACGGGCGCGATCGGGCCGCCCCTGGGGCTCAGGGTCGCCACGCCGGGTCGCGCCCCTGCCAGGCGACGAGGTGGTCGATGGGGACGGCGTCGTCGGGTCCGGTCACGGCGGCCCGGAACGGGGGCTCGAGGTCGGCGAACTCCTCGGGCATCTGTGACCGGGCCGCATCGAAGCTCTCCGTGCGGCCCTCGACGGGCAGCAGCGCCTGGCCGCCATCGGCGCCGAGCTGGTGGTCCGGTAGGGCGGCGGCCCCCCGACCCCGACGGTGGCCGCCGGATGACCCGCGGGGCGCCCTAACCTCGGAGGTCCATGTTCGAGACGCTCTCCGACCGCTTCGACGGGATCCTCAAGCGCCTGCGCGGGCGCGGCAAGCTGACCGAGGCCGACGTCGACGAGGTCCTGAAGGAGATCCGGGTCGCCCTCCTCGAGGCCGACGTCAACTTCCAGGTCGTGCGCGACCTGGTGGAGCGCATCCGGGTCCGGGCCGTGGGCGAGGAGGTCAGCCAGAGCCTGACCCCGGCCCAGCAGGTCATCAAGGTCGTCAACGAGGAGCTCACCGTCACCCTGGGCGGCGAGACCTTCAAGGTCACCTACGCCAGCAAGCCGCCCACCGTCGTCCTCATGGCCGGCCTGCAGGGCTCGGGCAAGACCACCACCTCGGCCAAGCTGGCCCGCTGGTTCAAGCAGCAGGGCCGCAACCCGCTGCTCGTGGGGGCCGACCTCCAGCGCCCGGCCGCCGTCGAGCAGCTGCGCACGCTGGGCTCGTCCATCGACGTGCCCGTGTACAGCGAGGCCAAGGACCCGGTGAAGGTGGCCAAGGGGGCCCTCAAGGAGGCCGCCCGCCTGGGCAAGGACGTCGTCATCGTCGACACCGCCGGCCGCCTGGCCATCGACGCCGAGATGATGGCCCAGGTCCGCGACATCGCCAAGACCGTCAAGCCCCACTACACCTTCCTCGTCGTCGACGCCATGACCGGCCAGGACGCCGTCACCACGGCCCAGGCCTTCCACGAGACCCTCTCCCTCGACGGCGTCATCCTCACCAAGCTCGACGGTGACGCCCGCGGCGGTGCCGCCCTCAGCGTGAAGGAGGTGGTGGGCCGGCCCATCGCCTTCGCCACCACCGGCGAGAAGATCGAGGACCTCGACCTCTTCCACCCCG
>CAYTJS010000153.1:0-9135 GCA_964438115.1 uncultured Iamiaceae bacterium | reverse complement strand
CCCTCCAGCGCGACAGTCTGTCCGAAGTACTTGCTGAGGTTCTGAATCCGGGTGCCGGTACCGGCGGTCGGTGGGATCGCCGATCTCGGCCAGGCAGGCGGCGCACGGGGCGACGTCGGGGGGCACCAGCGTGGTCCCGCCCGGCCCCGCCGACGACGCGGCGATGACGAAGCCGGGCCGCCCGGTCGGGGCCCGGTCGACGGCGGTCACGGCGTCGATGCGGGCCAGTGGGGGCGCCTCGGCGACCAGCGCCGCCTCGAAGTCCGCCACCGCGGCGGCGCCGCCCTCGACCTCGATCGACACGCCGCGGTCGTCGTTCTCGACGGAGCCGGCCAGGCCCGAGCGGGCCGCCAGCCGGGCCACGAAGGGACGGAACCCGACCCCCTGGACGACGCCGGTGACTCGCAGTGCCCGCCGCCGACGGGGCCCGGTCACGGCGGAGAGGTCAGCGGTTGAGCTCGAGCAGCTCCGAGCCCTCGTTGGCGTCGTCCACGTTCACCTTCACCGACCAGCCCAGGATCATGGCCAACAGGGCGCTCCCCATGAGGATGAGCACGGGCAGCAGCAACAAGAAGAGGACGATCGCGACGGCTCCGGCCATGGCGGTGATCCTAGGCCCCGTCCCCGTCACCGAGGAAGGCCATGGCCTCGATCTCGACGAGGGCGTGGAGGGGCAGTTCACTCACGGCCACCGCGGCGCGGGCGGGGAGCGGGGCGGGAAAGCGCTCGACCCAGATCTCGTTCAGGAACGGGTAGTCGCCCATGTGGCGCAGGTAGACCGTCGTCTTCACGACGTCGGCCAGGGTCGCCCCCTCGGTGGCGAGGACGGCCTCGAGGTTGTCGATGGACTGGTTGACCTCGTCGCGGAAGCCTCCGCCGACCATGGCCCCGTCCTTCAGACCGATCTGGCCCGACACGACGAGCCAGTCCCCCGCCCGCCGGATCGGCGAGTACGCACCCACGGGCTTGCTCATCCGCGGGACGCTAGCGGGACGAGGAAGCCCGGTCAGCGGTAGCGGTGGCCGGTGGGCCACACCGGCGGGAGGCCCTGGTCCAGCCAGACGGCGGCGGCCACGGCGGCGAACACGGCGTCGGAGCCGTTCACCGGCTCGTCGTCGGACGGCTCGATGGTCACCTCGACCGGCGGCATGTCGGCGGCCCGGAGGATCCCGAACGAACGGACCGTGAGATCGTGGACCTCGCCGTCGTCGTCCACGACGATCCCCTCGGCGTTCACCCAGCCCAGGGCCTGGTGGGCGGCGCCCGTCGCATAGGACCGCAGGACCACCTCGTCGAGGGGGTCGCCGCAGGCCACCCGGACCCGGATCCGGCCGTCGACCACCTCGGCGGTGGCCCGGCCCCCGTCGGGGGCGGTGACCCAGCCGACCTCGCCGGCCCGCCCGGCGGCCAGCACCGCCGCCTCGGCCCAGCCCGCGGCCCGCACGGCGGCCGAGGTCGGCGGCCCGGCCACCTCGACCTCCTCGACCTCGAGGCCCCGCGCCGCGAAGTGGGCGGCCACCCCGGGGGTGGCGACCAGTCGGACCACGCCGGTGCCGTCGGCGCGGAGGCCGGCGGCGATCGGCGGCCGCTTCGGGCCCCGGCGCACGGTGTCCTCCCGCGACCACAGCACCCGTACCGGCCGACCGTGCTCGTCGGCCAGGCGGCGGGCGGCGGCCGCCACCGGCGAGCCGACCTTGCCCCCGAAGGCGCCCCCGTTGGCCAGGGGTGTCGCCGGCTCGCCCCCCGGCTCGCACCACGAGGCGTCGGGTTCCAGGTAGGCGGGCTCCACCCACCCCGTCCGCAGGGTCAGGTCCCAGCCCCCCGGGGGCAGGTCGAGCGGGGGCCGGGGCTCGACGGTGGTGCGGCGCCCCTGGACCTTGCCCGCCGTCGCCCGGGCCTCGGTCAGGGTCTCGCCCACGGCATAGCCGCCCCGGCCGTCGGGCACCGCGACCAGGGCGCCGGCGGGGGAACCGTCGTCGGCGAAGCCGCCGGCCCCCAGGGCCACCTCGGGGCCGACCCGCTGCGGGGCCCGGCCCTCGAGGGTCGCCCGGCGGGCGGCGGCGGCGAGGTCGCGGGACGGGACCGGCCCGCCGACGGTGGCGGCGGCGTCGAGGATGCTGCGCCAGCCCGTGCAGCGGCACAGGTGGGCGGCCAAGGCCCGCTCGACGGCGGCGGGGTCGGCCAGGTCGGCGCCCTTGGCCCGGGCCCCCTCCAGGCGCACGACGATCCCCGGCGTGCAGAAGCCGCACTGGCTGGCCCCCGTGGCGCAGAAGGCGTCGCCCCAGGCCGCCCGGGCGGCGGGGTCGAGGCCGTCGAGGGTGGTCACCACCCGCCCGGCCACCCGTCGGGCCGGGGTCACGCAGGCGACCCGGGGGGCGCCGTCGACCAGCACCGTGCAGCACCCGCACTGGCCCTGGGGGCTGCAGCCGTCCTTGGGGGCCCGGCGCCCCAGCCGGTCCCGCAGCACCTCGAGCAGCAAGGCGCCGTCGTCGGCCACCTCGACCTCGTCTCCATCCACCTCGAAGCGCATCGTCGGCAGGGTAGGCACGATGGGCCGATGGGCTACCTGGGGGGCGAGGCAATACCGTCACGGGTGATGCGTGACCTCACCTCGTCCGTCTCCTCCTCGGTCGTCAGCCGCCGCGGGGTGCTCGCCGGCGGCGCCGCCCTGCTCCTCGTCACCGCCTGCGGGGGCGGCGACGACGGGGCCAGCGACACGACCGGGGCCGCCGCCGACGGCGGCGAGCTGACCGGGACCCTGCTCATCCTGCTCCCCGCTCAGGGCGTGCTCTCGACCAGTGGTCCGGTGCGCATCCCGGTCGCGGTGGCCGACCCCGAGGGCGTCCCCATCCGCGACGACCTGCCCGTGCGCTCGTTCCGCGTCCGCACCGACGCCGGCGAGGTGACCGAGGTCGAGGTGGCGCCCCACGCCGACGGCGTGCCCACGCCCTACTACCCCATCGTCTTCACGCCCACGACGACGGGGATCCACGAGATCACCGCCGTCGAGCCCGGCTACAACCCCATCACCGTCGACATCGCCGAGACGGTGCCGCTGCCCGAGGTGGGCCAGCCCCTGCCGCCGGTCGAGACGCCCACCACCGCCGACGCCCGCGGCGTCGACCCCATCTGCACGGCCACGCCGCCGTGCCCGCTGCACGAGGTCACCCAGGCCGAGGCCCTGGCCACCGGGCGGCCCGTGGCCTACCTCATCGCCACCCCCGAGTTCTGCCAGACGGCGATCTGCGGGCCGGTGCTCGACCTGCTGGTCGAGGCCACCGCCGACTTCCCCGACGTGGTGGCCGTGCACGCCGAGGTCTACGCCGACCCCCGGGGTGACGACGACCCCACGGCGGGCGGGCTGGCGCCGGCCGCGGCCGACTACGACCTCTCGTTCGAGCCGGTGCTCTACGTGGCCGACGCCACCGGCACCATCGTCAGCCGCCTCGACACGGTCTATGACCGCGAAGAGCTGCGGGCGGCCCTGGCCGCCGTCAGCGCCTGATCAGCTGAAGGACTGGCCGCAGCCGCAGGTGCGCTGCGCGTTGGGGTTGTCGATGGAGAACCCCGCCTCGTTGAGGCCGTCCTTGTAGTCGAGGGTCGCCCCCTCGAGGAGCATGGCGCTGGAGGCGTCGACCACCACCTGCACCTCACCGAAGGTGGCCTTGGTGTCGTCGGTGGCGATGTCGCTGTCGAAGAACATCTCGTAGCTGAAGCCCGAGCAGCCCCCCGGCCGGACGGCGACGCGCAGGGCGAGGTCGGCCTCGTCCTCCTGGTCGAGGAGCTCCTTCACCTTGGCGGCCGCACTGTCGGTGACGGTGATCACGTGCTGTCCTCCTGCAAGTGGTCGAACGGTTGGAAGGCTATCGATCGCCGATCTCGACGACGTCGGTCTGACAGGGGGCCCGGTCGACCAGGGTGCGGAACGCCCCCATGGTCCCCGTGCCCAACGCGTCCACGAACCCACCCACCATGCCGCGGTGCAACCCGCAGACGAGGTCGGGGTTGGCCTCGGCCAGGTCCCGGAACGGGCAGTGGGTGAACGCGATCGTGACCCCGGCGGACCCGCCGGTGACCTCGGGGTCGAACCCCAGGTACTCGAGCTGGGTCATCAGCGCCTCGATGCAGGCGCTGCCCTCGCCGTAGGCGGCGGCGTCGTGGGCGCCCTCCTCGCGGCCGGCCACCTCGGCGTCGTTGCCGTCGAGGCCGGCCTCGGCGGCCACGGCCAGCAGCATGCGGGCCAGCGCGGGCATGGCCGGGGGCTCGAGGCCGAGGGAGGGGGCGTCGGGGGCCAGGGCGTAGAGGTGCTGGGGCCGGCCCACCCCGCCGGTGTTGTCGACGCGCTGGTCCAGCAGGCCGACCTCGCGCATGCGCTCGAGGTGGGGGCGGACGGTGTTGGCGTGGAGGCCGAGGGTGGCGGCCACCTCGGCGGTCGAGAGCGGCCGGGGCGAGCGGGCCAGCTCCAGGTAGATGGCGTAGCGGGTGTTCTCGCCCAACGCCTTCAGGATCTCGAGGCGCGCCGGACCCGGCTGGTCGGCGCTGGGGCGATCGACCGCACGGTCGGCTCCCTGGTGCTGGGCGGCCACGGCGCCAGATTACACGGGCTACGCCGGTAAAATCACGGGCATGGCGGCGACCACCACCCGGCCCACCGAGGAGACGGTCACCAATGTGCTGCGCGGGGTCATCGACCCCGAGCTGGGCAGCGACATCGTCGAGCTGGGCATGGCCAAGGGCGTGCGCATCGACGACGACGGCCTCGTCACCGTGACCGTCGCCCTGACCACGGCGGGCTGCCCGCTGCGGGCCCAGATCAAGAAGGACGTGGTCGGCCGGGTCGAGTCCCTCCCCGGCGTCAGCGCCGTGAAGCTGGACTGGACCGAGCTGACCGCCGAGGAGAAGGCCACGGTCATGGCCCGGGCCCGTTGGAACGTCCGCGAGGCCGCCCCCGACACCATGGTCCCGCCCACCACCAAGGTCGTGGCCGTGGCCTCGGGCAAGGGGGGCGTGGGCAAGTCCTCGGTCACCGTGAACCTGGCCGCGGCCCTGGCCGCACAGGGGCGCCGGGTCGGCGTGCTCGACGCCGACATCTGGGGCTTCTCGATCCCCCGCATGCTCGGCATCGAGGGCCGCCTGGGCGGCTCCACCGACGACAAGAAGATCGTCCCCCACACCGTCGCCGTCGGCCCCGGCACCCTCGAGGTGGTCTCGATGGGCCTACTCGTCGACAAGGAGGAGTCGGCCCTGATGTGGCGGGGCCTCATGCTCAACCGGGCCGTCCAGCACTTCCTCGAGGACGTGCGCTGGGGCGACCTCGACTACCTGCTGATCGACATGCCCCCCGGCACCGGCGACGTCCAGATGGGTCTGGCCCGGATGCTGCCCCGCACCGAGGTCCTGGTGGTGACCACGCCGTCCCGCAGCGCCCAGAAGGTGGCGGTGCGGGCGGTGGACATGGCCCGCAAGTCGTACCTGCGGGTGGCCGGCGTCATCGAGAACATGAGCGCCTTCGTGTGCGACCACGGCGAGTCCTACGCCCTCTTCGGCGCCGGCGGTGGCGAGGAGCTGGCCCAGGAGGCCGGCGCCCCGCTGCTCGGCTCGGTGCCCCTCGAGCCCGGGGTGGCCGCCGGGGGTGACGAGGGCCGCCCCGTCGCACTGGGCGAGGGCCCGGCGGCCGACGCCTTCCGGGCCATCGCCACCCGCCTGGTCGAGGAGGCCGTGCCGCCCGTCGAGATGGCCGGCTGCAGCGCCCGCATCCTCGAGGCGGCCGTGGCCGCCCTCGACGCCCGCGACGCCGACGCCGCTCCCTAGCCCGAACCCGCCCGCGGCGGGGCGCCCCACCCGCGAGACTCGGGGGATGGCCCCGCGCCTCCCGCCCCGTGGCGAGCCCGCCTCCGACGAGCAGCTGGCCGAGCTGGCCGCCCTCCTGAAGGAGCGCGGGGTGCCCGCCGACGTGGTCGACACCGAGCCCGACCTGGCCGGCCTGGCCGCCGACGTCAACATCCGGGGCCGCGAGCGCATCAGCCTGCGTGAGGCCGCCGACCGGGCGGGGCTGGACGTGGACGACGCCCGCCGGGTGTGGCTCACCGCCGGGGTGGCCGTGGGCGAGCCCGACGAGCCCGCCTTCACCCCCGACGAGGCCCGGGTGCTGGCCTTCTTCGCCGCCGCCCGGGACCTCTTCGGCGAGGGTCCGATCCTGCAGGTCCTGCGGGTGTTGGGCAGCGCCTTCGTGCGCATCGCCGAGGCCGAGACCGCCGCCCTCCGCCTGACCTACGAGGTGCCCCACCTCGACGCCGGCGGTACCGCCCTCGAGCTGGTCGAGGGCTACCAGCGGCTGACCCGGGTCCTGCTGCCCGAGGTCGAGGCCACGTTCGGGTCACTGCACCGGCTGCACCTCTCGCGGGCGGCCCGGCGGGCCTGGAGCGTGGACGAGGAGGCCGCCACCACCCTGGCCACCGTCGCCGTCGGCTTCGCCGACCTGGCCGGCTTCACCTCCCTCGCCGGGAGCCTCACCCCCAACGAGCTGGCCGGCGTGGTGGACGCCTTCGACGAGCTGGCCCACCAGGTCGTCCACGCCGGTGGGGGCCAGCTGGTGAAGCTCATCGGCGACGAGGTCATGTTCGTCGCCGACGACGTGACCGACGGGCTGGCCATCGCCCTCGACCTGGCCGACGACCTGCTGGGCCAGGCGGCCCTGCCCGGCGTGCGGGTGGGGCTGGCCGCGGGTCAGGTGCTCAACCGGGACGGCGACTACTACGGGTCGGTGGTGAACCTGGCCGCGCGGCTGGTCGACCGGGCCGAGCCGGGCACGGTGCTGGCCGACGACAACGTGGCCACGGTGGCGACCGGTGACCCCGGTCTCGTCGTCGAGGCCCTGGCCCCCGTCGCCGTCAAGGGCTTCGCCACGCCGGTCGCCGCCCACCGGGTCGGGCGCCGCCGGCCGGTGGCCCCGTAGCCGACGGGCTCAGATGGCCTTCCAGGGGCCGTCGTCGGCGTCGCCGGCGACCCGGCCCTCGTCCCGCAGCTTCAGCAGGTGGGCGAGCAGGCTGTGGCGGGCGATCTCGTGGCGGTCGGGGTCGACGTCGTCGTAGACCGTGCCGAGCAGTTCGTCGAGGGTGGCGGTGTCGGCCGCGGCCAGCAGGGCTAGCACCTTGGCCTCGCGCTCCCGGCGGTGCTCGAGGTACCAGGCGATGCGGGCCTGGGGGTCCTCGATGGGGTGGCCGTGGGCCGGCGCCAGCATCGAGAGCCGCAGGGCGGCGATCTTCTCCAGCGAGGCCAGATAGGCGGCCATGTCGCCGTCGGGGGGCCGGATGACCACCGTCGAGCCGTCCATCACGTGGTCACCGGTGAACAGCGTGCGCTCCTCCTCGAGGAGGAAGCACAGGTGGTTGGAGGCGTGCCCGGGGGTGTGCACGGCCGTCAACCGCCACTCGGTGCCCTCCACCTGGTCCCCGTCGCCCAGGGTGCCGTCGACCTCGACGCCGTCCCGGGCGTCGAAGGCGAGGATCTCGGCGCCGGTGCGCTCCTTCAGCCCCGCCGCCCCCGGCCCGTGGTCGGGATGGGTGTGGGTCAGCAGGATCCAGCGGATGCGGTCGCCGCCGCAGCCCGCCACCGCGTCGAGGTGGGCCGGGTCGTCGGGCCCGGGGTCGATGACGGCAATCTCGTCCACCCCCACCAGGTAGGTGTTGGTGCCGGGGCCGGTCATCACGCCGGGGTTGTCGGCGCAGATGCGGCGCACCAGCGGGGACAGCGCCCGGGGGACGTCGGGGATGATCGGGATCGGCTCGGGGGCCTCGTCGGTGCTCACGTGGGTTGCTCCTGGCGGTCGGGGTCGACCTCGTGGGGGAGGGCGACGCGCCGACCACCGTGGTCGTCGGTCAGGGGGGGCCGGGCGTCGAGGTGGCGGAGCACCGACGCCGCGTCCGGGAAGGTGGCCAGGGCCCGCAGGCTGACCTCGGTGGGCAGGATCAGCTCCCAGTCCCCAGCGGCGAAGCGGGCCAGGGCGTCGGCGGGACGGACCCATTCGGTCTCGACCGCCTCGCTGCCGTCGTGGCGGGGCTCCTGGCCCTCGGGGGCGGGGGCCACGAAGAAGCGGGTGGTGTAGCGGCGGGGCGCCCCGGGCGGGGTCACCCAGTGGCCGAAGTAGCGGAGGTCGCGCAGGCGCAGGGTCAGGTCGTGGTCCCGGCAGAGGTCGGCCAGCGTCCGCTCGCCGGTCTCGACCGCCCGGCGCTCGCGGGTGGCGGCGGCCACCGGGCCATCGGCCAGCAGGAGCCCGACCTCCTCGAAGAGCTCGCGGACGGCGGCCACGACATAGGACCGGCCCCCGGCCTCGACCCCGAGCCAGGCCGACGCCTCGGCGTCGGTCAGGGACCTCCCGCTGGTGGGGACGGGCTCGTGGTCGACGGGCTCGACCCGCCCGCCGGGGAACACGTGGGCGCCGGGCACGAAGACGAGGTCGGCGCTGCGGCGCTGGACCAGCACCTCGAGTCCGGCGGTGCCGTCGCGCAGGAGCATGGCGGTGGCCCCGGGGACCGGCGACAGCACCTCCCCGGCCCCGGGCGGGGCCTGCTCGACGGTCACGACGCTCACGGACCCAGGGCGATCGGCCCGGAGGGTCCGTCCCCCTCGTCGCGGGCCGCGGGCCGGGCATCGACGTCGACGACGGAGCCGACCCAGGTCCCGCCGGCCCCGGAGCCGGCGATGGTGGCGACCTGGATCCGGCGGCGGAGGAAGCGGGCCAGCAGGGGGCGGAGGGCGGCCCGCACCGGGGGCAGCAGCAGGAGGATGCCGACCACGTCGCCCAGGAAGCCGGGGGTGAGGAGCAGGGCGCCGGCCGCCAGGATCATGGCGCCGTCCTGCAACTCGCGGGTGGGCAGGCGACCGCCGTCGAGCGCGTCCTGGATCCGGCGCAGGACCGTGACCCCCTGCTGCTTGCACAGCCAGGCCCCGATGGTGCTGAGCACGATCAGGGCGAGCAGCGTCTCGGGGGCGCCGATGGCCTGGCCCACCTTCAGGATCGACCAGAGCTCGAGGGTCGGCACGACCACGAAGAGCACCAGGAAGACGCCGAACACCCCCTCCAGGCTAGGGGTGGCACCGCCCAGGGCCTCCCAGGACGCCACCCCCCGCAGAACC
>CAYTJS010000152.1:0-9167 GCA_964438115.1 uncultured Iamiaceae bacterium | reverse complement strand
TCGGCGACGACCGGGTCGAGGGCCTGGCCCTGGCCGACGGCACCACCCTGGCCGCCGACGTGGTCGTCGTGGGCATCGGGGTCGTCCCCGCCACCGGCTGGCTGGAGGGCTCGGGGCTGGCCCTGGACAACGGCGTGGTCTGTGACGAGACCCTGCTGGCGGCGCCGGGCGTGGTGGCCGCCGGTGACCTCTGCCGGTGGCCCAACCGGCGCTTCGACGAGGTCATGCGGGTCGAGCACTGGGAGCACGCCATCGACCAGGGCGCGGCCGCCGCCCGGCGCCTGCTGGCCGGCGACGGCCCGGGCGAGGCCTACGAGCCGGTGCCGTGGTTCTGGAGTGACCAGTACGACCGCAAGATCCAGCTCGCCGGCCGGTCGGGCGTCGACGACGACCTGCGGATCATCCACGGTGACGTGGCCGAGCGCCGCTTCGTCGCCCTCTACGGCCGGGCCGGGCGGGTGGTCGGCGTGCTGGCGGTCAACCGGCCCCGGCACGTCATGCAGTGGCGGGCCCGCATCACGGACGGCATCGGGTGGGACGACGCCCTGGCCCTGGCCGCCGAGGAGGGGTGAGGTGACCGTCGCCTCGGCCTGCCTGCTGGCCGTCTTCGCCGTCTACGCCGTGGTCGACTGGTGGGCCGTCCACGTCGGCAACCGGCGCCTGGAGTGGGTCGGCAAGCCCGCGGCGCTGGCCGCCCTGACCCTGGCGGCGGTGTACCTGGACCCGGCCGACGAGGCCGTGCGGGCCGCGTTCGTCGTCGGCCTCGTGCTGTCCCTGGCCGGCGACGTGTTCCTGATGCTGCCCCGGGAGCAGTTCGTCGCCGGGCTGGCCGCGTTCCTGCTGGCCCACGTGGCCTACATCGTGGGGTTCCTGCTGGCCGGCCCAGAACCCCTCCTGCTGGCCCTCGGCCTGGCCGTGGTGGCGGTGGGCGTGGTGGTCGTCGGGCGCCCGTTGGTGCGGGCGGTCGAGGCCGGGCCCCACGCCGAGGAGGGCGGACCGGTCACGGCCTACGTGTCGGTCATCTCGGCGATGGTGGTGGCGGCCTTCGGGGCCGGCAACCCCGTGTCGATCGCCGGCTCGCTCTCGTTCTACGCCTCCGACGCCACCATCGGCTGGACCCGCTTCGTCGGGCCCCTGCCCCACCAGCGGGTCCTCATCATGGTGACCTACCACGTGGGCCAGCTGCTGTTGGTCCTCGGCCTGCTCTAGCCCGCTCTAGCCGGCGGTCGCCCCGTCGGCCCAGGGCAGGGTCCAGCAGCGATCGGTCAGGTCCCCAGGGGACCAGTGGCCCCACACCCCCAGGGCGGCCTTGCGGGTGTGCTCGGTCCACGCGATGCAGTCCGGGCGCTCGATCCGGCGGACCACCTGGCGCAGCCCGCCCTCGTGGACGACGTAGCCCGTCCAGGTGCCCGGGTGATCCTTGGGCGAGCCGGTCTCGGTGACCACCACGTTGCGGTGGTGGCGGGTGCGGTGCCGGTGGGTGTGGCCGCTCGCCACCACGGCGGTGGGCGTGGCGTCGGCCACGACGTCGAGGAACCGGTTGGCCGGGCCCGAGAGGATCCCCGGGGGCCAGGACGTGGGCAGGGGCAGGCGCAGGAGCTGGTGGTGGAGGACGACCATCGCCGGTCGCCCGTCGAGGGAGGGACCGACCTCGTCGATCAGGTGGTCGAGACGGCCGTGGTGGTGGCCGATCAGGCTGGAGTCGAGCAGGGCCAGCCGCAGCCCGGGCAGGTCCACGGTCCGCAGGGCCGGGCTGCTCTCGAGGCCGATGCCGGCGAAACCGTCGACGTGGTCGACCTCTCGGTAGCTCTTGGTCTCGTGGTTGCCGGCCACCACCTCGGTGGGCAGGCCGACGGGGGCCAGCAGCTTGCCCAACAGCTCGTACTCGTCGACGGTGCCCCGGTGCACGACGTCGCCCTTGAGGACCAGGTGGCGGGCGCCCCAGGCCACCGCCTCGTCGAGGGCGGCGGCGAAGCACCGTTCGGTGTGGGGGACCGTCGCCCCCGGCTCGTGCATCCGGTCCAGCAGGCCGAAGGTGGTCTGGCCCAGGTGGGTGTCGGAGAGGGTGGCGAAGCGGTAGAGCTCGGCCCCGGGCGGGGCGGCGGGCGTGCGCACGGCCAGGCGGGTCGTGCCGGTGGGGTCGGTGACCGTGACCGTGTGGTCGGCGTCGGGGGCCAGGTCGCAGAGGGTCACGGCGCCGGGTCCGCCGTCGGTCTCGACGGTGACGGGCGCGGGTGTCGCCGGCCCCTCGGCGGCGACGGTGACGTCACCGGCCGGCAGGTGACGCCAGGTGAGCTGGACGGCGTCGGGCTCGACGGCGAACACCTGCAGGCGCCGGGTGGAGGTCACCCGCCGGCCGCCGGGCGCAGGCGGTCGTCGAGGGCGGCGGCCTCCCGCTGCCGCAGGGCCACGTTGACGGCCAGCTTCTCGCGGTGCTGGCGGATGGCCTTCTCGCCCTGGGGGACCGGGTGGGCGTCGAGGAACGCCTCGACCTCGGCGGCCAGGTCCGGCCGGTCGAGCGTGCGGACCCCGGCCAGCATCCGGGCGATGCTGTTGGACGGGAAGCGGGTGGTGGCCTCGTCCCAGTGCGTGACGAGCCAACTCCAGGCCTCGGGGCCGCGGGACCGGTTGGCCAGCAGCCGCCGCACCAGGTAGGGGCCGTCCTGGCTCCGGACCTCATCGCCCAACACCAGGTCGAGGGTGGCGGCGAAGCAGCCGGGATCGTCGACATCGGCCAGGAGGAAGAGGTACCGCTGCTCCTCCTGGGGGTCGGTGGCCGTGCGGAAGCGCTCGAGGAAGGCGGCGTGGTCGGCGGGGTCGCCCACCTCGGCCAGCACCGAGGCGGCGGCCGCAGCCAGCGCCGGGTCCACCGTGGTGCGGTCGTCCAGGTAGCTGCGGTGCAGCTCGGCGGCCCGCACCCGGGTGGGGGCGTGGGCCCCCAGCCCGCCCAGGGTGGCGAACAGCAGGGCGCGCAGCTCGGCGTCGCGGTCGGCCTCGCCGGCCACCGGCAGGGGACCGAGGCGCTCGTAGGCGGGGGTGACCAGGTCGACGGTGAGGGCGGCGAGGCCGGCGCGTGCCTCGTCGCCCACCAGTCGGTCGACGGCGCCGAGCACGCCGACCAGGCGCTGCCACACCGACAGGTCGGTCTCGGCGCCGAAGGCGGCGACCACGTCGAGGGCCTCGACGGCGCCCACCCGGGCGGCGAGCACCCCGGCCCACAGGTCGTCGACGAGCTGGTAGCGCTCCAGCGGGTCGAGCACCTCCTGGGCCCGCTCGGCCAGGGCGGCCCGCAGCGTGGGGTCGTACCGGACCCGGTAGAAGCCGGAGCCGCCCCGGTTGACCGCGACCCAGTCCGGGCGGGCCCCGAGTTCGACCACGGCCTGCTCGTCGTCGAGCAGGACCCGGTCCCGGTGCTCCCCGTCCGCGTCGGCCCAGGCCACGAGGACGGGGACGGCCCAGCGGGCGGGCTCGGCGCCGGGGAGGTAGGTCGAGCGTTCCTGGGTGAGCACGAGGCGGTCACCGTCGAGGGCGACGGCCACGACCGGGTGGCCGCCCTGGAAGATCCAGGAGTCCATGATCCGCCGGGTGGGCTCGCCGGTGGCGGCCTCGATGGCGTCCCAGAGGTCGGTCGTCTCGGTGTTCCCGTACTGGTGGGCGGCCAGGTAGCGCCGGATGCCGGCCTGGAAGCGCTCTTCGCCCAGGTACTGCTCGAGCATCCGCACCACGGCGGCGCCCTTCTCGTAGGTGAGCACGTCGAACATGCCCTCGGCGTCGGCGGGGGACACCACCTCGAACTCGATGGGTCGGGTGCTGTGCAGGGCGTCGGTGTCGAGGGCCTCGGACCGGGCGATCCCGAAGCCGGTCCAACGCTGCCAGTCGGGGCGGAAGGCGTCGGTGGTGGCCATCTCCATGAAGGTGGCGAAGGCCTCGTTCAACCAGATGCCGTTCCACCACCGCATGGTCACCAGGTCGCCGAACCACATGTGGGCCAGCTCGTGGGCGATGACGTCGACGACGCGCTGGAGCTCGGGTTGGGTGGCGGTGGTCGGGTCGACGAGGAGCAGAACCTCGCGGAAGGTCACACAGCCCAGGTTCTCCATCGCCCCGAAGGCGAAGTCGGGCACGGCGACGAGGTCGAGCTTGTCGCCGGGGTAGGGCAGGTCGTACCACCCGGCCAGGTGGTCGAGGCAGAAGGCCCCGACCTCGAGGGCGTAGCGGGCCAGGTTGCCCTTGCCGATGGGGTGCACGATCCGCAGGTCGACCCCGGCGGCGGGGACCGGGTCGGTGACCTCGAGGGGGCCGACGACGAAGGCCACCAGATAGGTGGACATGACCATCGTCTCGGCGAAGCGGACCCGGGACCAGCCGTCGTCGAGGTCCTCGCGACCGACCTCGCGGGCGTTGGCCACGGCGAGGAGGCCGGGGGCCACGTCGAGGGTCACGACGAAGGACGCCTTGCGGTCGGGCTCGTCCCAGCAGGGGAAGGCCCGCCGGGCGTCGGTGGCCTCGAACTGGGTCGTGGCCAGCACCCGCTCCTCGCCGGCGTGGTCGGTGAAGGTCGAGCGGTAGAAGCCGTGGAGCTGGTCGTTGAGCACGCCTCGGAAGGCGATCTCGACGACCGCCGGCCCCGGCGGGAGGGGCGCGTCGAGGTGGAGGTGGAGGCGCTCGGTGGCCTCGTCGAGGCTGGTGCGGGCGGGGCGGCGGTCGTCGCCCACCACCGCGGCGGCGTCGTCGACCTCCAGCTCGATGGCGTTCAGGACGATCTCGTCGGTGGCCTCGGCCACCGTCACCTCGATGCGGACGGTGCCGGCGAAGGCGGCCTCGGCCAGGTCGGGGCGCAGGTGGAGGTCGTAGCGGTGGGGGACGACCGTGCGCGGCAGGCGGTGGGGATCGGCGGGGGCGACCATCGGAGCGAGGCTACCCAGGGGCATCATGGCGGGATGGACGGGGTCGGCCGAGCGGTGCGACGGGGTCGGCCGGCCGGGGTCCTCGCCCTGGCCTCGGCCCTGGTCGTCGGGGTGGTGGCTGGGCTGCCGACGGCCGAGCCGGTCGGGGCGGCGGCGACGGTCACCCGGGCCGAGGCCCTCCGCGCCCTCTGGCTGGCGGCCGGCGCCCCCCAGGGCTACCCCGCCCACGGCATCGACGACGTGGCCCCCGGGGCCCGCTGGTTGCGCTGGGCCGTGGCCGAGGGTGTGGTGCCCGCGTCGGCGACCGGCAGATTCGGGCCGTCCGGGGCCACCGGCCGTCAGGACCTCCTGCGCTGGTTGTGGCGGGCCGAGGGGTCCCCTCGCGCCGGCGCCGGCGCCGACGGCGAGGTGACCGCCTACCCGGGGTCCGGCGGGGTGGCCGGGGCGTGGGCCCGGGCCGAGGGCGTGGTCGGCGCCGAGGCCACGCGGGGACGGCTGACCCGCACCGATCTCCGGCGCTGGACCCGGCGGTGGGCGGCGATCCCGCCGGCCGGGCTGGTGGCGGGGGTGCGGGACACGAACCTGGTGACGCTGCAGTGGCGGGCCCGGACCAGTGCCACGGCGGCCGACCAGGTGGCCGCCATCGAACCGGGCATCGACGACGAGCCCGCCCTGGACCTCCTGCCGGTGGGCTGTCCCGGTGACGGCTGGTGCCGCACCGAGGTGCGCACCGGGTCGGCGGGGTGGGTGCGGTTCACCCTCACCGTGGCCGCCGCCGACGGCGGGGTGCAGGAGGCGGCGGCCGAGGTGCGGGTCGCCCGGCCGACGCCGCCGGTCGTGCCCGCCCATCGGGTGGTGGTGGACGCCCTGGCGCCCGGCGCCCGCACCCTGACGTGGTCGGCCCCGCCGGGCGTGGCCCCCGATGCCCCGCTCGCCACCGACTTCGTGCAGGTGTTCCCGCCCCGGTCCCTCCTCCCGCTGGCCGACCGCCGGCCCGTCGAGGGCTCGCTGGCCCTCCCTGGGCCCGTGGTGGACGACCAGCCGGCGACCTGGACCCTGCGCCGCTGCCGGACCCCCGACGGGGTGTCGACACCCGGCGAGCCCGATGCGGTCTGCAGCGCCAACGTCCAGGTGACCTTCGACCCCGAGGGGGCGCAGTTCACGGGGGTGCTGGCCGAGGCCACCCGGGTCGTGCTGGAGCCGGGCGAGGACGTGGACGTCACCTGGTCGGGCCCCGGTGACCACTGGCGTCTGAGCGCGCCGACCCTGCTGCCGGCACCGGTCGACACCACCACGCCCTCGCTGCTGCTCCCCGCCCTGCCCGAGGGCGTACACCCGCTGCGCCTCGTGTCCTGCGCAGGTCCCTGCCCCGACGACGTCTCGGGCCGGGAGGCCGAGCGACGCGAGCTGGTCGTCGGCCTCGCGGGCGAGGTGCCGCACTGGGAGCGCCGGTCGCTGACCGAGGACCACGACGTCGAGGTCGTGGACCTGCTCGAACGGCCCACCGTGGGTGAGCCCCTCGACGTGGCCCTGGGTCGGAACGGCTCGGCGTGGGTGGTGGGCGAGTTCGGTGCCTACCCCGGCCAGGTGAGGGCCGGGGCCGACGGCGGGCCGGCCACCACCCATCACGAACCGCCCCAGGATCGGGTCGCCGGGCGGGTGGTCGGGCCCTTCGCCAACCCGTTCCACACCGAGGCCATGGGTCCCGACTGCGGCCAGGTCGCCGTCAGCGCCCTCGCCGAGCGCGTGGTCACGACCCGCGACGGTGTCTGGTTCACCCACGGCGGGGCGTTGTTCGCCCCCGAGGCGTGCCGCGCCGGCAACGCCAGCCGGGTGGTGCGCTTCGACCCCGACGGCCGGGACGACCCGACCACGGCGGGCGACGACCGGTTCTGCGCCGTCACGGTGCCCTGGGCCGACGCCCAGGTCGTCGGCGTCGCCCACGACCACCGCACGGGCCGACTCTGGTTCTCGTCCCCCGGGGGGGCCGACGGGCCCGCCGTGGCCTGGTTCGACCTCGACGAGCTGGCGTGCCGGGCCGGGACCGGCACCGTGCCGGTCCAGCGGGTGCCCACCCCGGGCCTGGCCCCGGCCCACCTCGCCCTCGACCCCGGCGGCGAGTTCCTCTGGATCAGCGACTACTCGGGCCAGTGGCTCGGGCGCCTGCCCACCGACGCCGACGGGGACACCCCCGTGCTGGCCTTCCCGTTGCCCCGGCCGCTCTCCGACGGCTTTCTAAGCGGCTTCCCCTGGCAGCTGCGGGCCACCGCCGACGCCGTGTACGTGGTGGAGTACGCCGACAACCAGGTGGTGCGGTTCGACACCACGGTGCCCGACCCCGAGGTGGCTTGTACCCGGCGGGAGGACGACGGCAATCCCTGCATGCGGGAGGTGTTCCTCCCGGTCCCGACCGACACGGTGACGGCCCACTCGATCGACGTGGTCGGGGACCGCCTCTGGTTCACGGTGGCCGACGAGCCCGCGGGCGTCGAGGCCGGCGGCTCGGCCTTCGTGGGCTGGCTCGACCTGTCGACCTGGGACGGCGACGGCGCGCCCGCGGGGGTGCTCTACGCCGACCTGGACGGTGACCTCGGCCCGCCGGTGGGTCGGGACCACCGGGCCCCCCGGGGCATCGACGTCGACGGGGCGACCGGCCGGGTCGCCGTGGCCGAGATGGGTCGCGAGTTGCTCCTCCTCACCCCGCGCTCGTCCCGGTAGCCTCACCGGCCCTATGCCGGAGCGCAGCTACGACGTGGTAGGGATCGGCAACGCCATCGTCGACGTCATCACCCACGCCGACGACACCTTCCTCGCCGAGTGGGGCCTCGACAAGGGCTCGATGGCCCTCATCGACGAGGACCGGGCCCACCTCCTCTACTCGGCCATGGGCGCCGGGGCCGAGACCTCCGGGGGCTCGGCGGCCAACACCGTGGCCGGCGTCGCCGGCTTCGGCGGCCGGGCCGGGTTCATCGGCAAGGTGCGGGACGACCAGTTGGGCGAGATCTTCCGCCACGACATCCGGGCGACCGGGGTCGACTTCGACGTGGCCCCCGGGACCGACGGGCCCTCGACGGCCCGCTGCCTGATCCTCGTGACCCCCGACGCCCAACGCACGATGAACACCTACCTGGGCATCTCGTCACTGCTCGACCCCGCCGACGTGGACGAGGCGCTGGTCGCGGCCAGCAAGGTCGTCTACTGCGAGGGCTACATCTGGGACGTCCCCCAGACCAAGACGGCGATCGTCAAGGCCTTCGACCACGCCCGGGCCACCGGGGGCAAGGTCGCCTTCGCCCTCTCGGACGGCTTCTGCGTCGACCGCCACCGGGCGGAGTTCAACGACCTCGTGGACCGGCACGTCGACCTGCTCTTCGCCAACGAGGACGAGATCTGCTCGTTCGCCGAGGTCGACGACGTCGACGCCGCCGTCGACGTGGTGCGGGGCCGCTGCGAGATCGCCGTGGTCACCCGCTCAGAGCAGGGCAGCACGGTGGTCACCGCCGACGAGACGATCCACGTGGACGCCGCCCCCGCCGAGGTCGTGGACACGACCGGCGCCGGTGACCTCTACGCCTCGGGCTTCCTGTTCGGTTACACGAACGGCCACGACCTGGCCACCTGCGCCCGGCTCGGCTCGGCCGCCGCCGCCGAGGTCATCAGCCACCTGGGCGCCCGGCCCGAGGTGAACCTGGCCGAGGTGGCCGCCCGCACCCTGGGCTGATGGCCGATCCCGGCCCGAGAGGCGATACTGGGGACACCGCCCGACGCCGCAAGGAGCCGTGATGACCGCCACCGACCGTGACCTGCTCGGCCGTGACGACGCCAACGACCTCGACGCCATCCTGGCCATCAGCAACCAGGACACCGACGAGGTCATCCACGCCGTCCGGGACAACGCGGATGCCATCTTCACCTGGGACTACGAGAAGGGCGCCCGGCCGGCGCTGAACAAGCTCTACGAGAAGGCCAAGACCTCGCAGTGGAACGGCCAGACCGACCTGGACTGGTCGATCGAGGTCGACCCGTCCGGGGTCCTCGGCGGCCTCGGTGACCCTCGCTTCGGCCCGGGCGGCTATCTGGCCCAGCAGCCCGACCTGCCCTTCGCCAAGTTCTCCGAGGCCAACTGGGACGAGCTGCGCACCGAGTCCACCGTCTGGCGGCTCTCGCAGTTCATGCACGGCGAGCAGGGCGCCCTGCTGTGCACGGCCAAGATCGTCGAGACCGTGCCGTGGATCGACGCCAAGTACTACGCGTCGACCC
>CAYTJS010000151.1:0-9178 GCA_964438115.1 uncultured Iamiaceae bacterium | reverse complement strand
GCCGGCGGCCCGGGGCCGGCCGGGGGCACGGCGGGCAGCACCGGGGTCTGCACCCAGGTGCGGGCGAGGAGGGCGGTGGCGTCGGCGGCGAGGGCGTCGGCTGCCTCGGGGGCGGCAGGGGCCGGGCGGTCGAGGAGGGTGGCGAGCAGGGCGGTGGCGTCGGGCCGACGTTCCGGGTCCTTGTCGAGGGCGGTGGCCACCACGTCGTGGAGGTCGGCCGGCACCCCGGTGAGGTCGGGGGCCTCGTGCAGGATCCGGTAGGCCACGGCCTCGGGGCGCCCGGTCCCGAAGGGGTTGGCGCCGGTGGCGGCCCAGGCGACGAGGGTCCCCCAGGCGAACACGTCCATGGCGGGGGAGGGGGCGCCGCCACTGACCTGCTCGGGGGCCATCCAGCCCGGTGAGCCCATCACCGTGCCCACCACGGTGATGGAGGTGGCCTCGGTGGCGGTGGCCACGCCGAAGTCCACGACGACGGGCTGGTCCTCGGCTAGGAGGACGTTGGTGGGCTTGAGGTCGCGGTGGGTGACCCCGGCCCGGTGGATGGTGGCCACCGCCTCGGCCAGGGCCACGGCCAGGGCCCGCAGCCGGTCGCCGGTGACGGGGCCGTGGGCGGTCACCTCGTCCTGCAGGGTCGGGCCCTCGACGTAGGCCATGGCCAGCCAGGGGCGGTCGCCTTCGGTGTCGGCGTCGAGCACCCGCACCACGCCCCGGCCGTCGACCCGGCGGGCGGCGGCCACCTCGCGGCGGAAGCGGGCCCGGAAGGTGGGGTCGGCGGCGAGCAGGCGGCGGACGACCTTCAGCGCCACCCGGCCCGGCGGCCCGTCGGCCAGGTACACCACACCCATACCGCCCTCGCCCAGGCGGGCCTGGACGGTGTAGGGCCCCACGGTCCGGGGGTCCTCCTGGTCGAGCGGGAACACGGGCACGGCCCACCATTCTGGGGGCAGGTGGTCACAGAGCCGCCCGCGGCGCCACCATGGAGGGGTGACCACCGCCATCGACCGGCCCAACGACCCCCACGACTTCCTCGGCATCGACGCCCTCCTCGACGACGAGGAGCGCCTGGTGCGCGACACGGTGCGGGCCTTCGTCACCGACCGGGTGCTGCCCGACATCGGCGACTGGTTCGAGGCCGGCATCTTCCCGGCCGACCTGGCCAAGGACATGGGCGCCCTGGGCCTGCTGGGCATGCACCTCGACGGGTACGGCTGCGCCGGCACCAACGCCGTCAGCTACGGGTTGGCCTGCCAGGAGCTGGAGGCGGGCGACAGCGGGTTCCGCAGCTTCGTGTCGGTGCAGGGCTCGCTGGCCATGTTCCCGATCCACGCCTACGGGTCCGACGAGCAGAAGGAGACCTGGCTGCCCGCCATGGCGGCGGGCGAGGCCATCGGCTGCTTCGGACTGACCGAGCCCGACTCGGGCAGCGACCCGGCGTCGATGCGCACCCGGGCCCGTCGTGACGGCGACGACTGGGTCCTCGACGGCACCAAGATGTGGATCACCAACGGCGGCGAGGCCCAGGTGGCGGTGGTGTGGGCCATGACCGACGACGGCGTCCGCGGGTTCGTCGTGCCCACCGACACCCCGGGCTTTCAGGCCAACGACATCCCGAAGAAGCTCTCGCTGCGGGCCTCGGTCACCTCCGAGCTGGTCCTCACCGACGTTCGCCTGCCGGGAGACGCCGTGCTCCCGGGCGTGCGGGGCATGCGGGGCCCGCTGTCCTGTCTCTCCGAGGCCCGCTTCGGGATCCTCTTCGGTGCCGTCGGGGCGGCCCGGGCCTGCTACGAGGCGGCCCTGGGCTACACCACCGGGCGGACCCAGTTCGACCGACCGCTCGCTTCGTTCCAGCTGGTCCAGCGCAAGCTGGTCGAGATGCTCGTGCAGGTGAACCGCTCGGCCCTGGTGGCCCTGCACCTGGGGCGGGCCAAGGACCGGGGCGAGATCACCCCCGCCCAGGTCAGCTTCGGCAAGCTGGACAACGTCCGCCAGGCCCTCGACGTGGCCCGCGAGGCCCGCAACCTGCTCGGCGCCAACGGGATCACCCTCGAGTACCCCGTCATCCGCCACATGAACAACCTCGAGTCGGTGTACACCTACGAGGGCACCAACGAGATCCACACCCTGGTGCTGGGCCAGGCCATCACCGGCCTGCCCGCCTTCAGCTAGGAGCACGTGTGCGCTTCACCGAGGACCACGACCTCTTCCGCAAGACCGTCCGCGACCTCGTCGAGCGGGAGATCAACCCCCACGTCGACGAGTGGGAGGCGGCCGGCCGTTTCCCGGCCCACGAGCTGTTCCCCAAGCTGGGGGCGGCGGGGCTGCTGGGCATCGAGTACGACCCGGCCTACGGCGGCCAGGGGGCCGACCACAGCTTCACCGTCGTCTACGGCGAGGAGCTGGGCCGCATCGAGTGCGGCGGCGTGCCCATGGCCATCTCGGTGCAGAGCGACATGGCCACGCCGTCGCTGCACCGCCACGGGTCCGAGGCGCTGAAGCAGGAGTACCTGGTGCCCGCCATCGCCGGGACGGCGGTGGCCGCCGTGGCCATCACCGAGCCCGACGCCGGCTCCGACGTGGCCGGGCTCCGCACCCGGGCCCGCCGCGACGGCGACGAGTGGGTCATCGACGGCACCAAGCTCTACATCACCAACGGGGCCCAGGCCGACTGGTACTGCGTGCTGGCCCGCACCTCCGACGAGGGCGGCTCCCGGGGCCTGTCGCAGATCCTGGTGCCCGCCGACGCCGTCGGCGTGGGGATCAGCCGCACCCTCGACAAGCTGGGGATGCGTTCTTCCGACACCGCCGAGCTGGTCTTCGACGGGGTGCGGGTGCCCGTCGAGCACCTCATCGGCGAGGAGGGCCGGGGCTTCCACCAGCAGATGGAGCAGTTCCAGCAGGAGCGGATGATCGCCTGCTACCAGGCCGTGGGCTCGATGGATCTGGCCCTCGAGCGCACCCGGGCCTACCTGGCCGAGCGCCAGGCCTTCGGTGGGCGCCTGGTGGACAACGACTACCTGGCCTACACGCTGGCCGAGGTGGCGGCCGAGGTCGACCTGTTCAAGCACTACTGCCACGCCACCGCCGAGGCCTTCCTCGCCGGCGACGACACCCGGCGGATGGTGGCCATCGCCAAGCTCACCGCCGGCCGCCTCCTGCGGCGGGTGGCCGACGTCTGTCTCCAGTACCACGGCGGGCTGGGCTACATGGAGGAGCACTGGACGGCCCGGTACCTGCGCGACCAGCGCCTGTGGGCCATCGGCGGCGGGGCCGACGAGGTCATGCTGCGCATGATCGCCCAGCTCGACCGGCCGAGCTGAGGCGACAACGGAAAAACCATGAGATCCATTGACATGACCTGACGATGGCGGCCAGGCTGCCGCCATCGACGGTGTCCTTGAATCTCACGCTCCGCGGCCGACGGGACGGGGGATGCCGCCGCGTCGACGCCCCCTCGTCGTTCCCGGTCTGGTCGTGGCCGTGCTGGTGATGGCCGCCACCGGCGCCGGGGCCGTGCCCAACGACCGACCATCGACCACGACGAGCACCACCACGCCCGGGGACCGACCGACGACCACGACGGTGCCGACCGGCATCGACGTGGGCCAGGGCGGCGACCACGCCGGCGCCGACCCCGATGTCGACCTCGACGTGGAGGTCGAGCCCGCCGACCCCGAGACGGCCAACCAGGTGCTGCAGGTGGATCTGGCCCAGGCCGAGGAGGAGCGCGACGCCCTGGCCGCCGACCTGGCTGCCCTGCGGGAGCGGGTCGACCGCCTCGAGGCCGACCTCGAGGCCTACGCCACCCTGACCGAGGACCTCCTGGCCGAGCAGCGGCGCCTGGCCGAGGAGGTCCTCGAGGGCCGGCGGCAGCTCGCCGAGCGGGCCGTGGGGGCCTACGTCCAGGGCAACACCCCCGAGATCGAGGCGGCCTACGGCGCCACCGACCCCAACGACGTCGAGGAGCGCGACGCCATCGTCGGCACCATCCTCGAGGCCGACCGGGACGCCCTCGACGCCCTGCTGGCCGAGCGCCTCGACGTCACCGCCCGCCTGAGCCGGGTGGTCGAGGCCGCGGCCCGGGCCGAGGCCGAGCTGGGCGTGGTCGAGGAGCAGGTCGAGCGGGCCCGCACCCGCCTCCGCACCGCCCGCACCACCGTGCGGGTCCTCGAGGAGGGCGCCAACCTGGTCATCACCGGGTTCGTGTTCCCGGTGGCCGACCCCCACACCTTCGCCAGCACCTTCGGCGCTCCCCGCTCGGGCGGGCGCTCGCACGAGGGCAACGACATCTTCGCCCCGATGGGCACCCCGCTCCTGGCCACCGAGAACGGCGTCATCGCCAACATGGGCACCGGCACCCTGGGCGGGATCAAGCTCTGGCTCGTCGGCGAGAGCGGCACCGAGTACTACTACGCCCACCTCATCGCCTACGCGGACGGCATCACCGACGGCACCCGGGTCGAGGCCGGCGACGTCATCGGCTATGTGGGCAACACCGGCAACGCCATCACCACCCCGCCCCACCTGCACTTCGAGATCCACCCGGGCGGGGGTGAGGCCATCGACCCCTACCCGCTCCTGCACGCCGTCGACTCCATCGACGGCGACACCGTCCTCCCGCCCCTCCGAGGCTTCGACCCCATCCCGTAGACCCGAACTTGCGTCAGCTGCACCACGAATCTGTGGTGTGGCCGGCGCAAGTTCGGGTGGGCACGGCCGCGCGCTGGGCTCCGTAGCCTGGGCGGCGGTGCAGCGGACGGAGACGGTCGAGACCGGAGTGACGCCGGCGGCGTTGTTCGCCGTGGTCGACGACCTGGGCCGCTACCCCGACTGGCTGGAGATCGTGGTCGGGGCCGTGCCCGCCGAGGCCGCCCCCGGCGACCCCGGTCCGGCCTGGTCGGTCGAGTTGCGGGGCCGGGTCGGGCCGCTGGCGCGGTCCAAGCGTCTGCGCATGGTCCGGGCCGAGCGGGTCGAGCCCGAGCGGGTGGTGTTCGAGCGCCGCGAGCTGGGCGAGCGCAGCCGCTCACCATGGACGCTCGTCGCCGAGGTGAGCCCCACCGACGACGGCAGCCGCCTCACCATGGCCCTCCACTACGGCGGCTCCCTCTGGGGCCCCGTCCTCGAGCGACTGCTCGCCGACGAGGTCGAGCGAGCCCGCCCCCGCCTCCTGACCCTGCTGACCGGCTAACCCCCCGAACTTGCGTCAGCTGCACCACGGATCCGTGGTGTGGTTGACGCAAGTTCGGGTCAGCGGGTGGCGCGGGCGGTCCAGCGGCCGGCGTGGTGGCGGACCTCGAGGGGGAGGCCGAAGGCCCGGCTGAGGACGTCGTCGGTCAGCACCTCGCCGATCGGGCCCCGGGCGACGGGGCCGTGGGGGCCGAGGACCAGGGCGTGGGTCAGGCCGGGGGGCAACTCGTCGACGTGGTGGGTCACGAGCACCAGGGGTGGCGTGGCGGGATCGGTGGCCAGGTCCCCCAGGCGGGTGACCAGGTCCTCGCGGCCGCCGAGGTCGAGGCCGGCGGCGGGCTCGTCGAGCAGGAGCAGCTCCGGGTCGGTCATCAGCGTCCGGGCCAGGAGGACCCGCTGGCGTTCGCCGGAGCTGAGGGTGCCCACCGCCTGGTCGGCCCGGTCGCCGACGCCGAAGCGGTCGAGCAGGGCCTCGGCCCGGGCCCGGTCGGCGTCGTCGTAGTGGTGCCACCAGGCCTCGAGGGCCGCGTGGCGGGCGGTCATCACGGCGTCACGGGCGGTGACGTCGCGGCGCACCATCCGGTCGAGGGCGGCGCTGGCCAGACCGATGCGGGGGCGCAGGGCCCGGGCGTCGAGGCGGCCCACGGTCCGGCCCAGGACCCGTACCTCACCCACCGTGGGGTGGAGGTAGAGCGAGGCGATGCGGACGAGGGTGGTCTTGCCCGAGCCGTTGGGGCCGAGCAGGGCCCAGCGCTCGCCGCCCCGCACGGTCCAGTCGAGGTCGGCCAGCACCGTCCGCCCCTCGATGCGCACGCCGACGCCCTCGAGGGCGAGGACCTCGGTCGACAGGTCGCCGTCGCTCACGAGAGCGCCCAGTCGGCCAGCACGACCACGGCCGAGACGGTCGACAGGCCCAGGACCGCCGGGCGGACCCAGCCGAGGTCGACCCGCCGGGCCAGCGGTCCCGAGCACAGGAAGCCGATGAGGGTGCCCGGCACCAGCACGAGGCCGGCCACGGCACCGTCGACGTCGAGCTGGCCGCCCACCGCCAGGGCCAGCATCGAGAAGGCGGTGCCGGCGACGAAGTAGCGGGCCAGGGTCTCGCGCAGCACCGGGCCGGGCGAGCGCTGGTACACGAGGGCGATGGGCGGTCCGCCCACCGAGATCACCGTGGCCATGAAGCCGGAGGCGGCGCCGGCCCCCAGCAGGGTCGGCGGGGAGGGGGCGACGTGCCAGGACGACGCCGTGGCCACGATCCCGGCCAGGAGCAGAAGACCGAAGACCAGCTCGAGGTCGGCGGCCGGGACCAGGGCCAGCGTCACCACGCCGAGGATGGTGCCGGGCACCCGTCCGGTGAGGGCCCAGCCCACCTCGCTCAGGCGCCCCACCCCCTGCTCCCGCACGGCGATGAGGATGTTCAGGGCCAGGGCCGGCACCAGCGCGGGGCCGGGCACCATCGACGGGTCGGCCAGGACCAGCACGGGCACGGCGAGGAGGTTGGCCCCGAAGCCGATGGCGCCCTGGATCGCCGACCCGACGGCGAACACCAGGCTGACCACGAGCAGCTCGATCCCCGACACGGCCGCCTACTCCTGGTCGAGGTGGCGTTGCCAGGTGGCGAACATGGCCGCGTAGGCCCCGCCCCGGGCGACCAGCTCGTCGTGGGTGCCGGCCTCGACGATGCGGCCGTGGTCGACCACCACGATCCGGTCGGCCCGCCGGGCCGTGGCCAGGCGGTGGGCGATGATGATCGCCGTCCGGCCCTCGAGCACGACGTCGAGGGCCCGCTCGACCACGGCCTCCGACGCCAGGTCGAGGTTGGAGGTGGCCTCGTCGAGGACGAGGACCCGGGGCCGGGCGTAGAAGGCCCGAGCCAGGGCGAGGAGCTGGCGCTCGCCGGAGGAGAGGGAGACGCCCCGCTCGTGCACCGGCGTGTCGAGGCCCTCGGGGAGGCGGGCGACCAGCTCGTCGATGCCCAGGAGGCGGCAGGTGGCCTCGACCGGGTCCTCCTCGCCGTCGTCGGCGGCGGCCGGGGCCCGGTCGGGGTCGGCGAAGGCGATGTTGTCGCGAATGGTGCCGTTGAAGAGGAACGGCTCCTGGGGGACGACGCCGATCTGGCGACGGATGGACGCCAGGGTCACGGCGCGCACGTCGTGGCCGTCGAGGAGCACCGCCCCGTCGGCCACGTCGTAGAGCCGGGTCACGAGCTTGGCCACGGTCGACTTGCCGGCGCCGGTCGGCCCGACCAGCGCGACCGTCTCGCCCGGGGCGACGACGAGGTCGATGTCCTCCAGGACCAGGGGCCCGTCGCCATAGGCGAAGGCGACGTCGCGCAGCTCGACGGCGCCGGTCAGCTCGGGCAGGTCGACGGCGTCGACGGCCTCGGCCACCGTGGGCCCGGTGGCCAGCAGGTCGCGGAGCTTGGCCACCGCCGCCTGACCCTGCTGGTACGTGTTGTAGAGCTGCACGAGCTGCTGGATGGGGGCGAAGAAGGCGGTGACGTAGAGCACGAACGCCGTCAGCTCGCCCACGCTGAGCTGGTCGTTCAGCACCATCGTGCCGCCGATGCCGAGGATGATCGCCTGGGCCAGCACCCCCACGGCCTCGGTCGACGGGCCGTAGATGGCCCCGACCCTGGCCGTGTAGAGATTGGCGTCGAGGTACTCGCCGACGACGTTGCCGTGGGCGGCGATGTTGTGGCGGCGGCGGTTGTGGGCGACGAGGACCCGGATGCCCGACAGGCTCTCCTGCAGGTCGGCCAGCACGTCGGCGATGCGGTCGCGGGCCATCGCGTAGCCCCGGTCCGAGGCCGACCGGAACCACAGGGTGAGGGCCAGCATCACCGGCACCACCACCACGAGGGTGATGGCGGCCAGCATCGGGTTGAGGGTGAAGAGGATGACGGTGACCACCACCAGGGTCAGGCCCTGGACGGCCAGGCTGACCAGCCCCTCCTGGAACAGCTGGGTCAGGGCCTCGACGTCGCTCGTCATGCGGCTCATCAGCCGGCCCGCCTTCTCGCCGGTGAAGAAGTCGAGCGACAGGCGCTGGAGGTGGGTGAAGACCCGCAGGCGCAGCTCGACCATCAGCTGCTCGCCGAGGCGGCCCGTCACCCGGATGCGAGCGGTGCCGGCCCCGGCGTTGACCACGATGGCCAGCAGGTAGGCCACGGTCACGGCGAACAGCACGGCGGTGTCGCCGGGCGTCACCCCCTTGTCGATGCCGACCTGGGTGAGCAGCGGTCCGGCCTGCAGGGTGATGGTCTCGACCACCACGAGCAGGAAGGCGCCGAAGAGGCCCAGACGGTGCGGCGCCAGGAACGAGCGCAGCGTCAGCGGGGTGCGGTCCTCCTCGCGGTGGGCGAAGGCGACGTCGGGCTCGGGGTGGTCGGGCTCGGCGTCGAGGAGGGCCTCGACCCGCTCGACCAGCTCCTCGGGCACGCCGGCGAAGGGCAGGCCGGCGGCCGCGCTCTGGCCCACCGCGCTGCTGCCGGCCATGGGCGAACCGGGGGGCGGTCCCCACGCCATCAGCCCACCCCCGTCCCGGCGCCGCCCGCGCGGCCGGACTCGTCGAAGGCCTCGTCCACCGTCTCCTCGGCGGCGGCGGCCGCTTCGTCGATGGTGTCGCCCAGATGGCTGACCACCTCGGCGTAGCGGGGCTCGGCGGCCAGCAGCTCGGCGTGGGACCCGCTGGCCACCACCCGGCCCTCGTCGAGCAGGACCACCCGGTCGGCCAGGGCGATGCTCGACAGGCGGTGGGCGACGATGACCGTGGTGCGGTCGGCCAGGGCGGTGCGCAGCGCCTCGTGGATGGCCTCCTCGACGTGGACGTCGACGGCCGAGGTGGCGTCGTCGAGGACGAGGATCCGGGGGTTGGCCAGGATGGCCCGGGCCAGGGCGATGCGCTGGCGCTGGCCGCCGGAGAGCGTGACGCCCCGTTCGCCGACCACGGTCGCGTACCCCTCGGGCAGGGCGGTCACGAAGTCGTGGGCCTG
>CAYTJS010000150.1:0-9192 GCA_964438115.1 uncultured Iamiaceae bacterium | reverse complement strand
CGCCGACCAGCCCGTCGACCCCCACGCCGAGGCGCACGTCCACGCCGTGGTCACGGTGGAGATCGGCCATGACCGCCCCCATCTCGGCCCCGAGGATGCGCTCCATGGGCACGGGCAGGGCCTCGACCACCGACACCTCGAGACCGCGCTCCCGGCAGGTGGCGGCCACCTCCGAGCCGATGAAGCCCGCCCCCACCACCGCGACCCGGGACGGGCCGGCATCGAGGTCGGCCCGCAGGGCCAGGGCATCGTCGGCCGTGCGCAGCACGTGGACACCGGCCCGTTCGGCACCGCCGGGCAGGTGCCGGGGGCTGGCGCCGGTGGCGATGACGAGGCCGTCGTAGGCCAGCGCCCGGCCGTCGTCGAGGGCGACGGTGCGGTCGACGAGGTCGAGGCCGACGGCCCGCCGGCCCCGCTCCCACTCGACGGTCAGGGCGTCGACGTCGACCGGCAGCTTGACGTGGTCGGGCTCCCAGGTCCCGGCCAGGACCTGTTTGGAGAGCGGCGGCCGGTCATAGGGCGGCCGATCCTCGGCCTCGACCACCACCACCGTGCCCTCGAAGCCCTCCTGGCGCAGGGTCTCGGCGGCCCGCAGACCCGCGAGCGACCCCCCGACGACGACGACCGTACGCAGTGGAGGTCCCTCGCGGCCCGGGACGCCGACGGTCGGCGCTCAGTCCTCGATGGCGATGGCCTGCTTGGGGCAACGCCGGACGGCCTCCTCGACCTTCCCGCGCAGGGATTCGTCCGGGGTCTCGGTGAGGAGATACAGGAAGTCGTCGTCCCGCACCTCGAAGACCTCGGGCGCGATGCCCATGCAGATGGCGTTGCTCTCACACAGGTCGTAGTCCACGACGATGCGCATGACGCTGCTCCTCGCTCGCTGGCCGGTTCAGAGGGTGATGACCTGGCGCACGACCTCGCCGCGCTCCATGGCCCCGAGGGCGTCGTTGATGTCGTCGAGTCCGATGGTGCGGGTGATCATCCCCTCGAGGTCGAGGCGACCGGCCCGCCACAGGCGGATGATCCGGTCGAAGTCCGAGCGCACGTCGGTGGAGCCGTAGTAGGAGCCCACCAGCGTCTTCTCGGCGTAGAACAGCTCGAAGGCGCTCAGCTCGAAGGTCTGCTCGGCCCGGCCCACGCCCACGATCACGCACATGCCGCCGCGGCGGATGACGTCGTAGGCGGCCCGCATGGTGGTCGGGTTGCCGATGGCCTCGAAGGAGTAGTCGAAGCCGGCGCCCGCGGTCAGCTCGTTCTTCAGGGCCTCCAGGTCGTCGGGCTTCACCGCGTGGGTGGCCCCGAACCTCTTGGCCGTCTCGAGCTTGTCGTCGACGAGGTCCACGGCGACGATCTCGGCCGCCCCGGCGACCTTGGCGCCCTGGATCACGCTGATGCCCACGCCGCCGCAGCCGAAGACCACGACCGACGAGCCGGGTACGACCTTGGCCGTGTTGATGGCGGCGCCGACGCCGGTCATCACCGCGCAGCCGATGAGGGAGGCCACCTCGAGGGGCACGTCCTGGTCGATCTTGATGGCGCCCTGCCAGGGCATGATCGTCTCTTCGGCCCAGGTGCCGGCGCCGGCCATGCCGAACACGTCGGTCTCGCCCTGGCGGTACTTGGGGACGGCCATGTTGAGCAGAAAGGCCTGACACAGGTGCGGCGACTTGCGGTCGACGCAGTCGGCGCACTGCCCGCAGGGCGGCGACCAGGCGATGATCACGTGGTCACCCTCCGCCAGGCCGGGCACGCCCTCGCCCACGGCGGTCACGATGCCGGCGCCCTCGTGGCCCAGCACGCTCGGGGGCGGCTGCGGGATGGTCCCGTTCATGGCCGACAGGTCCGAGTGGCAGACGCCGGTGGCGACGATCTTCACCTTGACCTGTCCGGGACCGGGCTCGCCGATCTCGAGGTCGTCGACCACCTCGAGGGTGGGGTCGCCGGTCTGACGCAGGATGGCTCCGCGCATGGTTGCTCCTGATGGGGGCCGATGGACGACTCCCACCGTAGTGGAACCGGTTCCAGTCCAGCGAAGGCAGGAGTCGCCGTAGGCGACAGGAGCCGCGGAGGCGGCGACGAGCGGCCCCGCTAGGAACGCTGCGGAGCGGAGCGCAGCAGCCCGCGCCCCAGATCGCCGGAAGTCGCCGTAGGCGACAGGAGCCGCGGAGGCGGCGACGAGGGATACGAGCGTCTCGCTCGTTCGTGGCGGAGGTCGATCACCGGGGCCGGCTCGACGACCGGGGCCCGCCGCAGGGCGACGAGGCCGGCCGAGGGGGCGAAGTCGTGGGGCTCGGTGCGGGTGACGGCGCGCATCGCCCGCGCCAGGTCGGTGTAGGGGCTGACCCAGCGGTGGCGCCGTCGGTGCCGGACGGTCGCCACCGTGACCGACACCCCGATCGCCGCCGCGGTTCCCAGGAGCAGCAGCATGCTCCTCCATCGGCCCGGAGGTCGGTGGCATGAGTCGTATGACCCATGCCACGCCTCGGACGCTCAGCCCGCGGCGTGCACCTCGGCCTCGGCCTCGGCGGGGTCGGCGACGATGTCGGCGTCGGGGACCTCGGCCCCGTCCCGGGACTCCGCCCACACGGCCCGGACGAAGCGCTCGACGGCCTCGATCACCGGCTTGGCCCGCACCGACACGAAGATGTCGAAGGCGTGGTGGGCCCCTCGCAGCTCGGCGTAGACCACCGGCGCGTGGCTGGCCTCCCGCAGCCGCTCGACGAAGAGGCGGGCGTCCTCCACCGGGGCCAGGGTGTCCTGGTCGCCGTGGAGCACGAAGAACGGCGGGGCGTCGGCCCGGACCTGGTCGAGGGGTGAGGCCTCGCGGAAGCGCTCGGGCTCGTCGGCGTAGAACGCCTTCATCACCCACGGCTCGATGAACAGGCGCAGGAAGTCGGGGTGGTTGACGCCCTGGCGGTCGGTCCAGTCGTAGACGCCGTAGAACGGGACGGCGGCCTGCACCGAGGTGTCGGCGTCCTCGAAGCCGGGCTGGTACCGGGGGTCGTTGGCGGTGAGGGCGACCATGGCGGTCAGGTGGCCCCCGGCCGAGCCCCCGGTCACGGCGATGAAGTCCGGGTCGACGCCATACTCGTCGGCGTGCTCGCGGATCCAGGCCAGGGCGGCCTTGAGGTCCACCAGGTGGTCGGGCCAGGTGGCGAAGGGACTCAGCCGGTAGTTGACGTTGAAGCCGACCCAGCCGTTGGCGGCCAGGTGGTTGAGCAGCGGGATGCCCTGCTCCCGCTTGTCGCCGATGACCCAGGCACCGCCGTGGATCTGCAGCACGGCGGGGCGCCGCCCCTCCCGGGGCGCCGTGGGCTCGAAGACGTCGAGACGCAGGCGGCGACCGCCGGCCCGGCGGTACTCGACGTTGCGGGTGCGGCGCACGCCCTTGCGGCCGAACCGGACCGGCACCAGCACGTGGGTCCAGGGCAACGGCCGCCCGGGGCCGACGGCCAGGACCTCGCCGAGGGCCTCGTCGACCTGGTGGGCCGACCGGTAGCCCTGGGCGACCAGGGTGGCCAGGCCCGCCCAGGACACCAGGGTGATGACCAGGCCCAGCCAGCCGACCCAGTCGTCGAGGGCCCCGGCGGCGATGAACAGCACGGTCAGGACGGCCTGCCAGAGCAGGTGGTGGGCGGCCAGCTCGGTGGTCAGCCAGGCGGCGAAGAAGCTCTGGCCGAAGAACCAGCGGTTGCGCCGGACCGGCCGGAAGGCGTTGAAGGTGAACCAGGCCCCGACCAGGCTCACGAGCAGGAAGAGCTGGGGCACGACCCCAGTCTGGCGCCGGACCCGTCGGAAGTGGTAGTCCACTGCCCGTGGATCCGGACCGTGTCACCCCCGCGCGCCCCGCCCGGCGGCGCCTCGCCCTGGCCGCCGTGGCCCTGGCCACTGTCGCCCTGCTCACCGCGTGCAGCGACAACGAACAGGACACACCGGCCATCAGCGGCGAGAGCCCCGGGGTGGTCACCGTGCCCACCACCCCGCCGACGACGGCGGCGCCGTCGACCACCGTGGCCGGCGAGGACCTCGTGGCCACCGCGGCGGCCGCCGGTGACTTCACCACCCTCACCGCCGCCCTCGAGGCCGCCGGCCTGGTCGAGACCCTGCAGGGCGAGGGCCCGTTCACGGTCTTCGCCCCCACCGACGCCGCCTTCGATGCCGCCCTCGAGGAGCTGGGCCTCACCGCCGAGGAGCTCCTGGCCGACACCGAGACCCTGACCTCGATCCTCACCTACCACGTCGTGGAGGGCGAGTACCTGGCCGCCGACGTGGCCGGGCTGGACGGCCAGGAGGTCGAGACGGTCAACGGGGCGCCGGTGACCATCACCGTGGACGGCGAGACCGTGCTGGTCAACGACGCCACGGTGACCAGCGCCGACGTGACCGCCAGCAACGGCGTGATCCACGTCATCGACCAGGTCCTGCTGCCCCCCACCACCTAGGGGACTGCCGGGGCGTCCCGCCCCGGGTCAGCGGCGACGGATGACCACGAGCTGGTCGTCGGGACCCAGGCGCACCCGGTCGGACTTGGCCGGGTTGAGCCTCACGCCCGTGTCGGCCACCAGTCGGTAGCCCAGGGCCACGTCCCCGGCCCGGGTGGCAGCCGCCGCCGCCATCGCGAAGGGCTGCTCCTCGCCCGTCAGCCCGTAGGCGTCGGCGGCGACCAGGTCCACGGCCACGTCGGCGCCCGAGAACAGGGCGGCGAACACCCCGGCCAGATCGCGGTTCTCGGCCAACTGGGCCATCAGGTACCCCGAGAGGGCATCGCTCACGACGTAGTCGTCGCCGCCGGTGGCCACCGCCAGGTCCACGTTGGCCGAGTCGAGCAGCTCGGTCACGATCCGGGCCTCGCTGCCCGCCGCCCGCCGCAGGAGGAGCAGGGTGAGGAGCGTGCGGGCGTCGGCGGCGGCCGGACTGTGGCCCCGGTAGCCGAGCACCAGCGACAGGTCGTACTCGTTGCGGCGGACATGGTCGTCGAGGTGGTCCAGCTCGGCCTCCTCGGCCGGGAGCAGCTCCACCACCAGGTGCTGCAGGTGGGCCAGGTCGGCAGGGTCGACCTCGACGTCGTCGCCGTCGGCCCCGAGGGCGAGGGTCGAGCCCGGGGCCACGAACCGGTCCAGTTCCCCGAGGATCATCGGCCCCATGTGGTTCCAGCCGATCACCAGGATGCGCTCCGTCGGCGGGTCCACGGCCGGGCGGGGGGCGGGCAGGGCCGGCGGGTCCACGAAGCCGGTGAACACGATGGTGTCGTCGTCCTCGGCCAGGACGACGACCTCGTCGCCGTCAGCGAAGACCGTCGCCGGGTCGGGCGCCAGCACCACCTCGCCCCCTCGGGCCCGCCGCCCGATGACCGCCGACCGGTCGAAGGCCAGGACCGCCTCGGCGAAGGTGTGGCCCACCAGCTCGTCGGCCGGGTGGAAGTAGATCTCGTCGCCGCCGAAGTCGAGCAGGTCCTGCCACACCGCCGACAGGCCCGGCCGTCGGCAGGCCTGGGCGGTCACCCGGGCGATGACCTCGGGGGCCCGCACGGTGAGGACCTGGCCCTCGGCGGCGTCCTCGAGGGCCCGGGCGGTCTCGGCGTCGGCCAGCTCGGCCACGACCGGCACCGACCGGCTGCCGGCGGCGGTGAGCACGGCGAGGGTGGTCTTCACCACCTCGGCGTCGCCGTCCTCGGCCTCGACGTCGCCGAGGATCACGACCGAGCGGGCGGTGTCGATGCCCACCGCCTCGAGCTGGGCCACGTTGGCGGGGTCGCCGCTGCGACAGACCAGTCGGGTGTTGCCGGTCGGCCCCACCCGGGCGGCCAGCTCCTCCTCCATGTCCCGCCGCTCGAGGGGGGCCAGCAGGACGATGGCCGAGCGCCGGCGGCTCTCGTCGGCGACGGCGATCTCGGCCACGACGGTGGCCACCCGAGGGGACCAGCCCAGGACGAGCGTGTGGTCGGTCTCGACGACGATCGAGCGGCCCCGGCGCAGGTCCTCGAGCTTGCGCTCGACGGCGGTGATGACGAGGGAGATGAGGATGGTGGCCAGGACGATGCCCGCCAGGGTCACGAGGAGGGTGATCACCCGGACCGGCCAGCCGGCGTCACCGGTGAAGGTGCCGGGGTCGAGCATCCTGGTCATCGCCTGCCAGAACGACTCCACGAAGCCGACGTCCTGCTCCTCGCCCAGGTCGGCGTGGATGACCGTCAGCACGAGGGCGGCGACGAGCAGCACGGTGATCATCGCCGCCAGCAGCCACCCGAACAGGGGCAGGGTGCCCCGGGCGATCGTGTTGTCGAAGCCGTAGCGCAGGCGGTCCGCGTTGGACCGGCGTCGGGCCGCCTTCATCCCACCCTCCCTCTCAGAGGACCGGCTCGCCCGCCTCGGCCCGCAGCAGAAGACCTCGGGCGATCACCATCCGTTGGATCTCGTTGGTGCCCTCCCCGATGATCATCAGGGGGGCGTCCCGGTAGTAGCGCTCGACCGGGAGCTCGGCCGTGTAGCCCATGCCGCCGTGGATGCGCAGGCACTCGGTGGCCAACTCGAAGGCCGTCTCCGAGCAGAAGAGCTTGGCCATCCCGGCCTCGACGTCGGCCCGCTCCCCCGCCTCGAACTTGGCCGCCGCGCTCTCCACCAACAACCGGGAGGCCTGGAGCTTGGTGGCCATGTCGGCCAGCTTGAACTGGATGGCCTGGTGCTTGGCGATGGGGACACCGAAGGTCTGGCGCTCCTGGGCGTAGGTCATCGCCGCGTCGAAGGCGGCCCGGGCCACGCCCACCGCCCGGGCGGCGATGTTGATGCGCCCCAGCTCGAGCGAGGACAGCACCTGGTGCATGCCCTTGCCCAACTGGTCGGGCCCGCCCAGCACGGTGTCGGCCGGGATGCGGTGGTCCGTGTAGGCCATCTCGACGGTCTCGAGGCCCTTGTAGCCCAGCTTGTCGATCTTGCGGCTGACGCTGATGCCCTCGAAGGTCGGCCCCGGCTCCTTGCCGATCATGAAGCAGGTGATGCCCTCGGGGGCCCGGGCCACGAGGGCGACCACACCCGCCCGCTCACCGTTGGTGACCCACATCTTGGTCCCGTTGACGACGTACTCGTCGCCGTCGGGGACGGCCTTGGTGCGCAGGGCCTGGGCGTCGCTGCCGCTGTCGGGCTCGGAGAGCGAGAAGGCCCCCCGCACCTCACCGGTGGCCATGACCGGCAGCCAGCGGGCCCGCTGCTCGTCGGTGCCGAAGCGCTTGATGAGGTTGGCGGCGATGGTGTGCGTGTTGAGGACGCCCGACAGCGACATCCAGCCGTAGGCCAGCTCCTCGACCACCCGGGCGTAGGTGGCCACGTCGAGGTCGAGGCCGCCGTGCTCGGCGGGGATGGTCGCCCCGAAGAGGCCGAAGGCCTTCATCTGGTCGACCATCGCCGCCGGGAACTCGTCGGCGTGCTCCAGGGCCGAGGCGTGGGGGATGACCTCGCGGGCCACCCACCGGCGCACGGTGGCGATCAGCTCCTCGGCCAGCTCGGGATCGGTCGGCACCGCCTCACCCTACGTGGCCGCCCGCACCCGGATCAGCAGGTCAGCGAGGCCTGGATGCAGATCTGGCTGAAACGCAGGGGGGTGATTCGCGGGCCATGGTTGTAGAGGCGGAACGCGCCGACCCCGAAGCCATTGGCGTACGAGTGCACGGCGACCGCGCAGGGACCGCCATCACAGGCAGCGTTGGGCCACCAAACGGGCGACCCGGACTGTCCGCTGTAGGTGTCCAAGTCATAGAAGACCAGTCGTCGCTGCGACACCTCGATCCGATCGTTCATCCCCGACTGGGTGCCCGGCGGCTTGTCCGACGGGTAGCCCTGCACCCGAACGCGGGCGCCGTGCAGAGCCTGGTCACCGGCAACCGTGCGGATCCCGAACCACCCGACCGTGTCCCCGATTGTGCAGTCCAGGTTCACCACCGCCAGGTCCGCCGCCGCCCGCTCATTGTTGACCCAGTCGGTCGGCGACCAACCCGACACCGCGGCACACGAGCCGAAATGGTCGTGAGTGCGATTCCGACCTGGGTAGAACACGAGCTGGTCCGCGATGTTGCCCCTCGTCGGGTAGAGGCAGTGGCCGGACGTGAGAATCGAGTTGGCGTCGATCAGCCACCCGGTACACGCAAATGGCCCGACGATGTTGTCGTCCCCCTCCAGTTGACCGACGGCGCGGGCGGGATAGGACGTCGTGGGATTGACCCACCTCCGCCCGTCCCGGCCGATAACCGCCTCGGCGGCCGGCGAGGCGGTTATCGGCGGCGGGACCACCCCGTCGTTCTCGGTCGGCGCGACCGCGTCAAGGTCACCACCTCGAACCGCCGGGGTCGACCCGGTCCGGGGGACGACAGCATCGCCAGGGAGCGCAAGCGCCTCGATCCCGGCGGCGCCCTCCTCTCCGGCAACCGGTCCAGGGCCGGAGACAACGGTCAGGGTCACCGCGAGCGCGACGGCGGCCAGGATCGGGGCGAGGCGCGGACGGCCACGACAAGCCATGGTGATGCTCCCGGGAGTGGAAGATGGCGGCTGGACCGTACCCGCTCCGCTTCAGGTCCCGAGCGCGGCCAGGAGGGCGACCCGCGGGGCGTCGAGGCGAGGGCCGTGGTTGTAGCGGGCATGGGGGTCGGCGGGACCCCGGTCGTCGTGGACGCCATAGGCGTGGACGGCCAGCGCACAGGGCCCGGTACCGCCGCCGCAGGCCCGCCGGGCCCACACCGCGGCCCCGCTCTGGCCGGCGTAGGTGTCGGCGGCGTAGAAGACCAGCCGGGCCCGGCTCACCCGGATCCGGTCCCGCATGGTCCAGAGCGTCCCCCACCGCTGGTCGCCCGGGTAGCCACGGACGCTCACCCCCGTGCCGGCCAGGGCAGTGCCGCCGGGGACGGCCTCGTAGCCGAACCACCCGACGGTGTGGCCGATGCTGCAGTCGAGCACGACCACGGCCAGGTCGGCGGCCTCGGCGGCCGCCTCGTACCAGCCCGGGAGGGTGACCAGTTCGACGGCGCCGCAGGCGCCGAACGGCGTCCGGTTCCCGACCACGCCGGGCAGGAACCGCACCCGGGTCGACCAGCCGTCGGGCCCCGAGATCCCGTCGTGCACGCAGTGGCCGGCGGTCAGGACGGTGGCCGGCCCGATCAGGGTGCCGGTGCACCAGCGGGCGGCGTCGCCCTGGCGCAGGTCGAGG
>CAYTJS010000149.1:0-9220 GCA_964438115.1 uncultured Iamiaceae bacterium | reverse complement strand
GACCACGACCCGATGCCGACTCACGTCAGCCCCTCCAGGACCTCGAGGATTCGGCGGCCCGAGGACGGGATTCCATGGTCCCGGCGTACCCGCGCGGCTGCCTCCGAGCCAAGGGCGCGGGCGAGACCAGGATCCTCGAGGAGTTCGGCCACACGGGCGGCGAACGCTTCGAGATCAGGGTAGGGGACGGTGAACCCGGCCTCACCGTCGCCGATCAGTTCGGGGATACCGCCCTGGTCGAAACACACGACTGGAAGGCCGGCGGCCGCCGCTTCCAGACAGACGAGGGGATAGGCGTCCTCGCGGGCGGGCAGCACGAACACGTCGAACACTCGGTTCCAGCGCGTCGGTCGTTCGTCGTGTGGCAGGAAATGCACACGATCGTTGAGGCCGGCGCGGTCGGCGTCGTACCGCGCTGCGGCCAGGTCCTCACCTCCGGGGTCACCGCCGACCCACACGAAGTGTGGTTGCGCTGCTTCCATGTGTTGGCTCACCAGGCGAGCGATCTGGACGAACAGATCCGGCGCCTTTCGCCAGCTCGGTTGGCCGATCGACCCGACGACAGGTGTCATCGCCCCGATCCCGAGAGCGCATCGGAGCGCTGCGGCTTCGTCGGGGGATCCGTCGTCGTCGGTGTCCACGAACTCGTGGATCACGGTGACCTGGTCGTCTCGGGCGGCGAAACGGGCCAGCACCTCGCGACGAACCGCTGACGACGCAGCGATGTAGTGCGTCGTCGAGCGCTCGATCAGGTCCCGGTCCTCGACGGGTAGGTGCAGTTCGAGGCCCACATCGAGTTCGTGCACGTGGGTGACCACGACGGTCGGCGGCGCCGGGAGGTATCGGAGCGCCCGTACGCTGGCGGCGGTGTTCACGTACACGACGTCGCCCTTGGCCGCGCCCCTCAGCCGTCGTCGAAACACCCACGATCGCAGCGCCGCCACCAATCGCTGAAGCCCGAGCCGGGGCAACACCACCTCGGCCAGCACCATGACGGGGGGCGGGTCGAACTCGTCGAGGATCGAGATCTCGGCGACCTCTGAGAACGCCGCTCGGAGCTCGCCATCGCGTAGGAAGACAACGTGGGCGTCGACCTCGGTGCTGCCGCGGAGCCACCGCAGGAAGTGAAGGAGCATGATCGGCGGACCCGTCCGCTCAGCCGCATGCGAAAGGAACACGACCTTCAGGCGATGATTCCTTGCGTTGGTAGAGCGGCCCACCTGGTCTAGCGGTGGCGCACTCGGCCGATCACCGATCGCCAGAAGTCGGGATCCAAGGGCCGAGTACGGTCCATGAGCTCGCCGAGTGTGATACTCCGCAGTGGCGGTGGGGGCGGAGGAGCGACCTCTACCAAGCGAGATCCTGAGTCGACCGGAGGATCGACGAACGTGACTTGAGCCGGACTGATGTCGCCAGAGACCCGCTTCTCCGTGGCGATCAGTACTCGCCGCGGCGTGGGAAGCCAGGCGGGGTCGTGCGGAAGGTGCTCTATCACGATCCGAGCGAAGAAGCGACTGAACATGGCAATCCAGTGTTCCAGCGTTGGCCAGATCAAGTCTTCATGGTCCCTTGGCCGCGTTGGGTCGGAACGATCGACCATGGACCAGATAAGCCCTTTGATCGTGATCTCGCCGGGAAATCCGGGATCGCCAGGAATCTCGTAGGGAAGACTCATGCCAGTCAGGTCGGTGATGTCTTGGATGGCGACGAGGCTCGTACCCCCCGGTGCGGTCCATCGTGCCATCTGCTCGACTAGGCGTTCGACCTCGGCCAGCGTGTCCACATACGAGAATGGTTCGCCGGTACAGCTGACGAGCGTCCAGGCATCGTGGAACTCCGGGATGTCTTCACGGAAGTCCGCCTCATGGAACGTTGCGTCGGGGTTGGCGCTCTTCGCGTGTTCGAGCATCGCTGGCGACAGGTCGAGCCCTGCACGTTCGACACCCTGGTGATCGCTGAGGAAGCGACCAGTACCACAACCGACGTCCAACCAGCGCGTGTCCTTGTGGATGTGTGGCGCGAGGGCCTGGGCAAGGTGGAACGTGTCGTTGCCCCACGGCTCGCCGTGCCACCGCTCGTCGTACGTGTCGGCAGTCGCTTGGTCGTACAGGTCTCGGACAGCGTCGGGATCCACGTCGGGGATTCTAGGGACAGGCTTGCGGATCGCTGGTGCCCGCCGCTACTGTCTGTTGTCTGTTGACGCGGGGGCCCATGGACCGAAACGAGATTCTGGACATCTACGACGAGTGGTACGCAGACAGCTACGATGCGAGATTCCACGGCGGCGACGTCTGGAACGCCAACCTCGGTGCCTACAAGGTCGAACTGGTGGGCGAGTTGCTCCCCGATGGCGGTCGCTGGCTCGACGTTGGTTGTGGCACGGGCAAGCACCTGTCGGCCTATCCCGGTGTCGACCGCTGCGGCCTCGACCTTTCGCCATCGATGCTCGCGAAGGCCACTGCGGCCAACCCTGATGCAGAGTTCGTGCTTGGCAGCTTCCTGGACAGCCACACTGAGTGGCGGGACCAGTGGGATCTGGTGACGAACCTCTGGTTGAGCTACCAGTTCGTTGACTCAATCAAGGAAGTTCATGCCGTCGTCGCCAACCTCGCCTCCTGGGTGCGGCCCGACGGATCGCTTCTGATCCACGTAGCTGATTGCGAGGACGTTGCTCGGGGGGTGCAGCTCCCCTGGGAGGACCCCGAGACGCCCGTCTTCTCCGACTCCCTGTACGTGACCGGGGTGCTGTGGAGTTGGCACGAATCAAACGGACGAGAGCACAAGGACCTCGTGGCGCCCCAACTCCAGCGGATGGTGAACATCGTCGCAGAGCATTTCCAAGACATCGAGGTGCGGCGTTGGCCGTCGACCTTCCCGGGCTCTGACCGGCCGAAGGCGGTGATCGGCCGTCGCAAACGCCCGCTGCCGCTCACGCAGGAAGAAGTGGGACGGTGCTACCCGTACCGCCTGACCTATCCGCCTCCGGATCATCCGCTGGAGCATGGGTTCGGCAGTGAGGTTGAGGAGGTGAAGCCCGCCGGTGACGAGTCATTGTCCACAGTCGACTCGGGGGCACTCCTCCGCGAGGTGGCCGTGCGGCTCCGGCCGTCGGACGCTCGCCTGTGGAGGGCGATGGGGCGGATCGTGAAGAGTCGGGCCGCGACCCTGATGCGGCCGACGTCGTCGTCTGAGTAATCCGACCCAACCGAACATCGGCGTCTCGGTGGAGCGCCTGCCTGTTGATCAGCCTGGGACCGAGGGGCTGCCAACAAGGCTGCGCCAGCGGCCCACCCAACAGACCACTGGCCGAGCTACCCGGAGCGAGACTCGTTCTTGCTGTAGGTCCGGTAACTGCGCCGGTCGGCTTTCGAGGGTCGGACCCGGTTGAGCACGAGGCCAACGGGGTCGGCATTCACGGATCGGAGCACTTGAAGCGCGCGATTGGTGTCGCGCCGGGACGTGCTGGCGGCGTCGACGACGAAGACGGTGGCGCCCACGACCGGGGCGAGGACGAGCACGTCGCTGGCCAGCAGCGCCGGCGGAGCATCCATAAGTACGACCTCGTAGGCCTCGGACAGCTTCTGTACAGCTTCGACAAGGGCCTCGCGGTGCAGGAGCTCGGCTGGATTCGGCGGAACCCCGCCGGCGGTCACCAAGTCAAGACCTGGCCGGCCGACTACGCCACGGCGAACTGATGAGATGTCGATCTTGCCGCTGAGGACCTGGGCGAGCCCGTCCTCGACTGGTAGCCCGAACATCTGGTGCAGTGCTGGTCGACGGAGGTCACAATCAACCAGGACCGTGGCGAGGCCGGCCTCGGCAAAGGCTACACCGAGGTTCGCGACGATAGTGGTCTTGCCTTCGGAGGGTCGGCTGCTGGTGATCACCGCTGTTCCCACCCCGGCGGGCAGCACGAACTCCAGGGCGGATGCCACAGACCGGTACGCCTCTGCTGCGGGTGAGAGGGGCCCTTCTTCAATGGCGAGCATGAGGCCTTCGCTTCCGCGCGCTCGCATTGGCGGCACGGCACCGAGCAGCGGCGGCACGTGCGGGACCAGGCGCAGGTCGTCCGCCGTCCTGATGCCGTCGTCGAGGTGGTCCCAGAGGAAGGCGACGGCGAGTCCGGCGAGGAGGCCGAGCGCCAGGCCGACAGCGGTATCTTGAAGCGGGGTTGGCGAAAATGGTGTGGTCGGGCTCGTCGCTCGTCGAAGAACACGAACGCCACCGGTCGTGGTCCGTATCTCCTCCTGTAGCGCACTGACCTGGGCGTCCTGTTCCGCTCGGACGTTGAGCAATGCCGCTCGGGCTTCACTGGTCTGGGCATCGAGCTGTGAGAGCTGAGCGAGCAATGCCTGCTGCTCGGGTCCGGGGGCCGTTGCAGCGATCTGTGACTCGATCGTCTGGCGAGAGGCGGCAAGGGCCGAGACGACGTCGATCGCGGTCTGGCGTTGCTGGTTGAGCGTGGCGAGCTGTTGCTGCAGGTCGGCGACTTCGGCGCGCCGCTTGCTGACTCGATAGGCATCGACATAGGCATTGACCGACCGTTGCAGGGTGGCCGGATCCTCGCCTTCACTGGCGACGATGATGACATCTGCGTCGGGGGACGAGGAGGCCGTCACCGTCGCCAGGTCATCGCCCGCTTCTTGACGGACGGCGTCGGCGATCTCAGCGCCTCCGATGACACTGATCTCGTTGGCGAGGCGTCGTTCGCTCTGATCCGAGCTCGATGCCCCGTCTTCGCTGAGGAGCAGGATCTCGGCGGTGGTGCGGAACTGCTCGTCCTGCGCCGTGCTCCAGAGCCATGCGGCCAACCCGCCGAGGAGCGTGCACACGATGACGACCCAGCGGCGCCGACTGACAACCTGCAGATACCGGCGGAGATCGTCCTGCGACTGCTGCGACTCGATCACCTGCATGAGCGTCGGACTGTAGCCGCAGGGTCACTGGGTGAATGCCAACTGCTCCTCGTAGTCAAGTAGCCGCACGGCGCCTCGACGATGGTTCAGAGGCGCTCGAAGCCCCGGCGGACCTCCCAGTCGGTGACGTGCTTGTTGAACTCGTTCCACTCCTGCACGGCCGTGTTGACGAGGTGGTGGTGGACGTCGGCGCCGAAGGCCTCGCGGGCGACCTGGGAGCCCTCGAGCAGCTCGATGGCGTCGACGAGGGTGTGGGGGACCCGGGGCAGGTCGGTGGCCTCGTAGCCGTTGCCGGCGTAGGGCTCGCCCGGGGTGAGGCCGGCCTCGATCCCGTGCAGGCCGGCGGCGATGGTGGCGGCGAAGGCCAGGTACGGGTTGGCGTCGGCGCCGGGGATGCGGGACTCGACCCGGTACCCGGCCCCGTGACTGACGACCCGCAGGCCGAGGGTGCGGTTGTCCCGGCCCCAGCCGACGGCGGTGGGCGCCCAGGAGTCGGGCTGGTAGCGCTTGTAGGAGTTGACGAAGGGGGCGTAGAGCCAGGCCAGCTCCCGGGTGCAGGCCAGTTGGCCGCCCAGCCAGCCCTGGAACACCTCGCTCATGTGGTGGGGCCCGGCCTCGTCCCACATCAGCGGCGTGTCACCCTCGGCGTCCCACACGCTCGAGTGGATGTGACAGCTCGAGCCCACCTTGTCGAAGGCGTACTTGGCCATGAAGGTCACGGCCTGGCCGTTCAGGGCGGCGATCTCCTTCACCCCGTTCTTGTAGACGGTGTGGCGGTCGGCCATCTCGAGGGCGTCGGCGTAGTACAGGTTGATCTCGTGCTGGCCGGTCTCGGCCTCGCCCTTGGAGAACTCGACCGGCACCCCCGCCCCGTCCATCCCGTTGCGGATCTGGCGGATGAGGTACTCGTCCTTGGTCGTCTGGAGGATGTGGTAGTCGAGGATGTAGTCGTTCTGGGGGGTGAGCCCCCGGTAGCCGGCGTCGGCCGCCTCCTCGTAGGACTGGCGGAAGAGGATGAACTCCAGCTCGGAGCCGCACTTGACGGAGTAGCCCAGGGCGGCGGCCCGCTCGAGCTGGCGCTGCAGGATCCGGCGGGGCGAGACCTCGACGGGCGCGCCCGTCTCCTCGTCGAAGAGGTCGCAGATGACCAGGGCCGTGGCCTCCAGCCAGGGGATCCGGCGCAGGGTGGCCAGGTCGGGTCGGCAGCTGAAGTCGCCGTAGCCCTTCTCCCAGGTGGCGTACTCGTAGCCGGGGAGGACGTTCATGTCGACGTCGACGGTCAGCAGGTAGTTGCAGGCCTCGATGGAGCCGTCGATCACGTGGTCGAGGAAGTAGTGGCCGGTCACCCGCTTGCCCATGAACCGGCCCTGCAGGTCGGGGAACACGACGAGGACGGTGTCGACGGCCCCGGAGCGGATGTCGGCTTCGAGGGTGGCGCGGTCGAGGGCGGGCTGCTTCATGGCCCCGGAGCTTGGCACGGTCGGCCGCCCCGTGGGGTCCCTACGATGGCCCGATGCCCGACGAGCGCCTGCTGCTGATCGGGGGCGAACCCCGCCCCGCCGTCGACGGGGCCACCTTCACCGTCACCAACCCCCACGACGGCTCGATCCTGGCGGCCGTGGCCCAGGCCGGGCCGGCCGACGTCGACGCCGCCCTGGGCGCCGCCATCCGGGCCTTCGACGACGGCCCCTGGCCCCGGATGGCGCCGGTCGAACGGGGCCGGATCCTGCTGCGGGCCGCCGAGCTGCTGCGGGAACGGGCCGACGAGTTCGTCGCCTGCGACGTGGCCAACGCCGGCAAGCCCGTGGCCAGCGCCCGCTGGGAGGTCGAGGCCTGCGCCTCGACCTTCGAGTACTACGGCGGGGCGGCCAACAAGGTGGCGGGCGAGGTGCCCCCGATCGCCAAGCCGGGCCTGGCCGTGGTCCTGCGCGAGCCCGTCGGTGTGTGCGCGCTCATCGTCCCCTGGAACTTCCCGCTCATGATCGCGGGCTGGAAGGTGGCCCCGGCCCTGGCCTGCGGCAACACCGTGGTCCTCAAGCCGGCCTCCTACACCCCGCTGTCGGCCCTGCTCCTCGGTCGGGTCCTCGTCGACGCCGGGGTCCCGCCCGACGCCGTCTCGGTGATCCCCGGGCCGGGGGCGACGGTGGGTGACGTCCTCGTGGCCGACCCCCGGGTCCACAAGGTCAGCGTCACCGGTGAGACCACCACCGGCACCCGCATCCTCCAGCAGTCGGCCCCCAACATCGCCCGGGTCGCCCTCGAGCTGGGCGGCAAGTCGGCCTGCCTGATCTTCGCCGACGCCGACGTCGAGCGGGCCGCCGCCGAGTTGCCCATGGCCGTCTTCGACAACGCCGGCCAGGACTGCTGTGCCCGGTCGCGGGTCCTCGTCGAGCGGCCGGTCTACGACGAGGTGGTGGCCGCCTTCGCCCGCCACACCGAGGCCGTCCGGGTGGGCGCCCCCACCGCCGAGGGCACCGAGATGGGCCCGCTCATCTCCACCCGTCAGCGCGACTCGGTGGCCGGCTACGTGGCCCTCGGCCAGGAGGAGGGCGCCGAGCTGGTCACCGGTGGCGTGACGCCCGAGGACGCGGACCTGGCCGCCGGCGCCTACCTGACCCCGGCGGTGCTGGCCGACGTCGACAACCGTATGCGGGTGGCGCGCGAGGAGATCTTCGGCCCGGTCGCCACCGTCATCCCCTTCGACACCGAGGAGGAGGCGGTGGCCCTGGCCAACGACTCGGTCTACGGCCTGTCGGGGTCGCTGTGGACCCGTGACGTGGGCCGGGCCATCCGGGTGGCCAAGGGCGTCCGCACCGGCGTGCTGTCGGTGAACTCCAACTCGTCGGTGCACCAGGAGGCCCCGTTCGGGGGCTACAAGCAATCGGGCCTCGGGCGCGAGTCGGGCCTGGCGGCCATGGCCGCCTACACCGAGGCCAAGACGGTCTACCTGAGCAGCGAGTGATTCTCCGCTCGGCGCGGGCCCGGGCCCGGGACGGGGTCAGCGCCGCCCTGCGCCGGTTGGGGCGCCCCGAGCTCGCCTGGCGGGTGGCCCTGGCCGACGAGGTGGCCTTCTGGGACCGGTACCTGGCCACCGGCGGCGCCGACTGGCCCGACGAGTACGCGGCCCGCACGGCTCCGTCCCCGCCGATGCACCCCCGGCTCCAGGCCGTGGTCGACGAGGTGGCCGAGCCCGGACGACCCGTCTGCATCGTCGACGTCGGCTCCGGGCCCCTCACCGCCGTCGGCGTGTCGACCGGCCCCCCGGCGACGCTCGTCGCCGTCGACCCGCTGGCCGAGCGTTACGACCGCCTCTACCGCCGCCACCGTCTCCGGCCCCGGGTGCGGCCCGTGGTCGGCCGGGCCGAGGACCTGTCGACGGTGATTCCCGCGGACGGTGCCGACGTCGTGGTGTGCCGCAACGCCCTCGACCACACCGCCGACGCCCGGCGGGCCCTCGACCAGTTCCTCACGGTGGTCCGGCCGGGGGGCTGCGTGGTCCTCGAGCACGCCGAACGCGAGGGCGACCGTCGGGGGTACCGGGACCTCCACCAGTGGGACCTGTGGGCCGACGAGGCGGGTCACCTGTGGCTGGGCGGGCGCCAGGGCCCGCCGATCGACCTCACGACCACGCTGGCCGACCGGGCCGAGGTGGTCGCCAGGACCGGTGCCGACGGCTGGGTGCACGCCACCCTGCGCCGTCGGGACTGAGGCGCCTCACCGGGGGCGGACGCATCCCACCAGGTGGGTGCGCAGCCCCGCCAGCCGGTGCAGGCCGCTGTAGGCGCCGGGCGCCAGCCGGGCCAGGGCCGGGACCACGGTGAGGGAGCGCAACTCCATCGTGGCGTCGGGGAAGAGCCGGGCCACCCGGCGCCGGGTGACGGCCCGGGTCGCCCGGTTGGCCGGGTTGGGCCAGCGCTGGTCGTACCAGAGCACCGTGCCGCCGGCGACGAGGACCCGCCGCACCTCGGCGGCCAGGCGCTCCCGGTGGCCCTCGTCGGGCACCGAGCTGACCACGTTGACCAGGGCCACGGCGACGAAGGTGCCGTCGGGGAAGGGCAGGGCCGCCCCGTCGGCCACCGCCACGGGCAGCGGTGCCGCCCGGAGGCGCTCGCCGGCGGGGTCCACGCCCACCCCCCGTCGCCCCAGGCCGATGCGGCCGAGCACCTCGCCCCGCCCGCAGCCCAGGTCGAGGACCGGGCCCGGCGGCAGGTCGGCGGCCAGGGCGGCCAGGGCCAGGTCCCGCTGGGCGTCCATGGCCCGGTCGCCGCCGGTGCGGCTCACGGCCGCCCCGACCCGTGCCAGCC
>CAYTJS010000148.1:0-9225 GCA_964438115.1 uncultured Iamiaceae bacterium | reverse complement strand
CCGGTGGCTCACCTACTGGTGGACCCAAACCCCACCACGCCATGGGACTCATACGTCTGACATCCACGGCCGGCTCAAGGTATGGGTGCGCGACGAGGACCGTCACCGGTTGGACGAGAGCATCGAGCACGACCTGACGGGTCGGTACCCGACACTGGGTTCGAGCCATCCTCCCGAGCTGTTGGTCGTCGCTGGACGATCAGCTGTGGTGCGCGCGCTCTACCGGGCTGGTCGCCGGGCGCTCGATCGTCAGCGTGCCCGATCGGTTCCGTAGGGTCACGCGAAGGTCATGATGACCCCTTCGACCTCCGAACGGCGAAGGCCCAGGCCGCCGAAACGACTGGCTGACCTGGGTTTCTGTTGAGAGCGGGTGACGGGAATCGAACCCGCATTGTCAGCTTGGGAAGCTGATGTTCTGCCATTGAACTACACCCGCAGGACGGCTCAGAGTAGCCGGGCTACCGTGCGTCCATGCAGGTCGCCATCCTGCTGTCGCCGGGGGTGACGGCGTTCGAGGCCCTCGGGCCCTACGGGGTGTTCCGGCGGGTGCCGGGGGCCCACGTCCACCTGGTGGCGGCCGCGCCGGGGCGGGTGCCGACCCAGGGGAGCAAGGTGGCCCTGCTGGCCGACCGGGCCCGGGCCGAGGTCCCCGCCCCCGACGTGGTGGTCGTTCCCGGCGGCCTCGGCGTGCGTCGACTGGTCACCGATCGGGACGCCATCGACTGGGTGGCGGCGGCCCACGAGCACAGCACCTGGACCACGGCGGTCTCGACCGGCTCGGTCCTGCTGGCGGCGGCCGGGGTGCTCGACGGCGAGGCCACCACGCACTGGCTGGCCACCGACCTGCTCGAGGCCCAGGGCGCCACCGCGGTCACCGGCCGGGTCGTGCGCTCGGGCAAGGTGCTGACGGCCGAGGGCGCGGCCGCCGCCATCGAGATGGCCCTCGACGTGGTCGGGCGCCTGGCCGACCCGGCGCGGGCCGCCCGCATCCGGGGCGAGCTCGACGTCGAGGAGCTGGGTCCGATGGACCCGACCCGACCGGCCCGGCCCGAGACGCTGGTGGCCCTCGCCGGCCCCGACGACCTGGCCGACGAGCCCGCCTACGTGCTGGCCCCGGGCCCGGCCCGCCGTCGGCGCCGCCGCCCCACCGGCCGCCTCCGCACCGAGTTCGCCGGCCTCCCCGCCTGACCGCCCGGCCCCGGCAGTAGGGTGAATGATCATTCATTCATCCCGAGGAGCCGGCCATGGCCTGGAGCACCGACGACATCCCTGACCTGACCGGTCGCACGGCGGTGGTCACGGGGGCCAACGGCGGCCTCGGCCTCGAGTCGGCGGAGGCACTGGCCCGGGCCGGCGCCACCGTGGTGCTGGCCGCCCGCAACCCGGCCAAGACCGAGGCGGCCGAGGCCCGCATCCGCGCCGCCGCCCCCGCCGCCGTCCTCGACGTCGTCCGTCTCGACCTGGGGTCGCTGGCCTCGGTGCGCGAGGCGGCCGCCGAGATCGCCGAGCGCCATCCCCGCATCGACGTCCTGCTGAACAACGCCGGGGTCATGGGCGTCCCAGAGGCCGCGACCGTCGACGGCTTCGAGATGCAGTTCGGCACCAACCACCTGGGCCACTGGGTCCTCACCGCCCGCCTCCTGCCCAACGTGCTGCGGGCCGAGGGTCGGGTCGTCACGGTCACCAGCACCGCCCACCACCTCGGCCGCCGGGTCGACCCCGACAACCCCCACCTGCACGGCCGCTACGGGCCGTGGACGGCCTACGGCCAGTCGAAGCTGGCGAACTACCACTTCGCCCTCGGCCTGCACCGCCGCCTGCAGACGGCGTCGGCCCCCGCCGCCAGCCTCCTCGCCCACCCCGGTCTGTCCAACACCGACCTGCAGACCCACAGCGTCGAGGCCACCGGTGGCGGGGCCAGCCAGCGCTTCTTCGAGGTGATGGCCGCCCGCACCGGGATGAGCCCGGCCCGCGGCGCCCTGCCCCAGTTGCGGGCCGCCACCGATCCCGCGGCCCGCAGCGGCGAGTTCTACGCCCCCCGCTTCGTCAACAACGGGGCCGCCGTGCGCCGACCGGTCCTGCGTCGGCTGGGCCGGGACCGCTCGATCGAGGTCCTGTGGGCCGTGTCCGAGGGCGAGACGGGCGAGCCCCTCGACGTGGCCGACGCCCTGACCCGGGTGTGAGCGCCGCCACCGACCGGGCGGCCGCCGTCCGCGCCGCGCTGCGCCGCCTGGTCGCCGAGCGGGGGCTGCACGGGGCGTCGATGGCGGCGGTGGCCGCCGAGGCCGGGGTGGCCACGGGCACGGCCTACGTCCACTACGCCTCGAAGGACGACCTCCTCCTCGCCGCGTACCTGGAGCTGAAGGCCGACCTGGGTGCCGCGGCGGTGGCCGCCCTCGACCCCGACGCCGGTCCGGCCGACCGCTTCGCCGCCCTGTGGCGGGGGGTCCACGCCTTCCTGGCCGTCGAGCCCGAGCGGGCCCGCTTCCTCCTCCAGGTCGAGGCGTCGCCGATGGCGGCGGCGGCCCACGAGCGGGTGATGGCCGCCGGCGACGACCCGATCCTGGCCGAGGCGGCCCGGGCCGACCTGGCCGCCTGCCTGCTCCCCCTGCCCCTCGAGGTGCTCTGGGACCTCGGGTTCGGGCCCGCCATCCGGTTGGCGGCCGCCGACGACCCCGTCTCCGCCGCCGACCTGGCGCTGGTCATCACCGCCTGCTGGCGCGCCGTCACCCGTCCCTGACCGGAACCACCCGGTTCTGGCCGGTGATTTCGGTGCCTGGGCACCGAAATCCAGGGCCAGAACGGGACGGAGCAGGGTCAGTCGGCGTCGAGTTGGGCGGCGCGGTGGTCGGCGCGGGCGTCGAGGGGGCGGTCGAGGGCGGCGGCCAGCTCGGCGGTGAGCTGCTCGGCGTGGAAGGGCCGGGCCAGGAAGCCGTCGGCCCCCGCCTCCCAGGCCGCCCGGCCGGTGGCCAGGTCGTCGGCCAGGACCACCACCGCCACCTCGTGCACCGGGGCGTTGGGATGGGCCCGGATCTTGTCCAGCAGGGCCAGGTTGGCCTTGGGTCCGGCCAGGGACAGCACGACGGCGCCCTTGGGGGAGGACACGAGGTGGCGCACCGTGCCCTCGGCCGTCTCGACCCGGTCGAGGTCGTGACCGGCGGCGATCAGCAGCCGGGCCAGCACCTCGCCGGCGTCGGGGTCGTCACAGACCAGCAGGACGCCACGGGCGCCCTCCCAGCCGCGGCCGGCGGCCTGGGCCTTGTCAGTCCGTCGACGCTTCAGCACCCGAAACGGCCTGCAGGGGGGACTGGGCGGCCTCGCCGCGCTCGAGGGCCTCGAGCACGTGCATGGCGATGTCGGCCACCTTCACCTGGTCCTCGTCGACGCCCTCACCCTTCACGCCGTCGTCGATCATGATGTAGCAGAACGGGCAGGCGGTGGCGATGCGGCTGGCGCCGGTCGCCAGCAGCTCCTGGGAGCGCTCGACGTTGACCTGCTTGCCGGTGTGCTCCTCCATCCACATGCGGGCGCCGCCGGCGCCGCAGCACATGCCCTTGGTGCCGTTGCGGGGGGCCTCCACCACCTCGACGCCGCCCAGGCTCCCGATGACCTTGCGGGGGGCCAGGTACACGTCGTTGTGGCGGCCGAGGTAGCAGGAGTCGTGGTACACGAGCCGCTCGTCGAGCTGGGCGGCCGACAGGTCGAGCTGGCCGTTCTCGATCAGGTTCTCGAGCAGCTGGCTGTGGTGGATCACGTCGAAGTGCCCACCGAGCTGGGGGTACTCGTTGGCCAGCGTGTTGAAGCAGTGCGGGCACTGGGTGACGATCTTGCGCACGCCCATGCCGTTCAGGGCCTCGACGTTCTGCATGGCCAGCATCTGGAAGATGTACTCGTTGCCCGAGCGGCGGGCCGGGTCGCCGGTGCACAGCTCGGAGGGGCCGAGGATGGCCACGTCGAGGCCGGCCCGGCGCATGAGCTTGGCCATGGCGTGGCTGACCTTGCGGTTCTTGTCGTCGAAGGAGCCGGCGCAGCCGACCCAGTAGAGGTACTCGTGGTCGAAGGCGTCGCCGGGGTCGACCACCGGGATCTCGGCGTCGGTGCCCTCGAGGCCCTTGGTCCAGTCGGCCCGCTCGCCCTGGGACATGCCCCACGGGTTCGACGAGTTCTCCATCGAGCGGTAGGCGTTACCCAGCTCGGTGGGGAAGTTGGACTCCATCAGCGACAGGTAGCGCCGCATGTCGAGGATCTTGTCGAGGATCTCGATGTTGACGGGGCAGATCTCGTCGCAGGCCTTGCAGGACGTGCAGGCCCAGACCTCCTCGGCGGTGATCCGCTCGAAGAGGTTCTCGGCGTCGATGGTGATCTCGGGCTCGAGGCCGATGGGCGGGGTGACCACGGGCGAGCCGGTGGCGGCCATGACCTCGCCGGTCTTCAGCACGATCTCGCGGGGGTCGAGGGGCTTGCCGGTGGCGTGCGCCGGGCACACCGAGGTGCAGCGGCCGCACATCGTGCAGGAGTCGGTGTCGAGCAGCTGCTTCCAGGTGAGCTCGCTCACCGTGGCGGCGCCGAAGCTCTCCAGCTCGGTCTCCATCAGGTTGGGCAGCGGCTTCATGGCGCCCTTGGGGCGCTCGCGGTCCCGCAGGTACATGTTCAGCGGCGAGGTGAACATGTGGCGCAGCATCGTCACCGGCAGCATCAGCAGGAAGACCACGAAGGTCAGGACGTGGACCACCCACATGACCTGGTGGTACGACTCGAGCGAGCCCGACCCGTCGACCAGGGCCGACAGCGGGTAGCTGACGAAGGCCCACTGCTCGTGCTGGGGCCGGCCGTCGAGGGCGATGCGGAAGACCTCGGTGGCGAAGCCGGTCACGCCGATGGCCAGGAACAGGGCGAGGATCGCCGCGTGCTCCGGCTTGGACTTGATCCGGATCCGGTACGGGCGGAGCACGTAGCGGCGGATGATCGCCCACACGATGCCGGCCAGGAAGATCAGCCCGGCGGCGTCGCCCACGAAGATGTAGGCCTCGTAGACCGTGCCGTGCAGGAACTTGAGGTCGTCGGGGAGCTGGTGGTCGATCTCGAGGGTGGCGGTGACCGCCAGCAGCACCAGGAACCCGAAGTAGATGAGGGAGTGCATGACGCCGGCGGCGGGGTCGCGCAGCAGGGTCTGCATGTAGACGCCGGCGCGGAAGTCACCGAGGCGGCGCTTCACGTTCTTCGGCGTGGTCGAGCGGTCGTCAGGGGCGCCCCGCTGCCAGTTGCGGACCCGGAACGAGAACAGGACCGCGCCGTAGATCAGCGTGGCGGGGACGACGGTGTAGAAGAGGACCTTCATCACCGTGGGGATGTTCCCGAAGACCTCGCGGTGGATCTCGGAGTCCTCCTCGAAGCCCGTGAGGCTCGGGGCGATGCCCGAGAACACGGTGAAGAGGCCGATGGCCACGCCGAGGCCGATGACGAGGTGCTGGGGCTTGATGCGACGCATGGCGCCCGTGAACCTACTCGCCGCGACGGGGGCGGGACCGAACCCGGCGGGGACGGTGGAACTGGTCACACGGCGCCAACACGGCGTCAACACGGCCGAAACGTGCCGTCCCTACGTTGACCCGGTGACCGTCGGCACGCTCCCCGCGCCGCCCCTACGCTGCCTGCCCGAGCGGGTGCCGTCGGGGCACCCCGAGGGGAGCGCGCCAGGCATGGGTGAGTACCGGCAGTTCATCGACGGCCAGTGGGTCGACGCCAGCGACGGCGGGACCTGGGACCTGATCGACCCCTCGACCGAGGCCGTGATCCGGACCGTGCCCTTCGGCACCGGCGCCGACGCCACCGCGGCCATCGACGCCGCCGCCCGGGCGTTCCCGGCCTGGTCCACCGCCACCGCCTACGAGCGGGCCGCCGTGCTGGGCCGGGCCGCCGCCCTCATCCGCGAGCGCCTCGACGCCCTCGGCGAGGTCACCTCCCGCGAGTCGGGCAAGCCGCTGCTGCAGGGCAAGGGCGAGTGGGTGGCCGCCGCCGACCTGATCGAGTGGTACGCGGAGGAGGCCAAGCGCAACTACGGCCGGATCATCCCCAGCCGGGTGCCGGGCAAGCGCATGCTGGTGCTCCACCAGCCGGTGGGCGTGGTCGGGACCATCACCGCCTGGAACTTCCCCGCCTACAACGTGGCCCGGGCCGTGGGTGCCGCCCTGGCCGCCGGCTGCACCGTGGTCACCCGACCCTCCGAGTTCACGCCGATGACCGGGATGGACCTGGCCACCGTCTTCGAGGACGCCGGCCTCCCCCCGGGCGTGTTCAACCTGGTGAACGGCGACCCCGAGGGCATGGGCCAGGCCATGCTCGACCACCCCGCCCTGCGCAAGCTGCACTTCACGGGCTCGGTGCGGGTGGGCAAGCTGCTGATGGACGGCGCCTCGCGCACGGTGACCCGGCTCTCGCTGGAGCTGGGCGGCAACGCCCCGGTGATCGTGCTGCCCGACGCCGACATGGCGGCGGTGGCCGCCGGGGCGGTCACGGCCAAGTACCGCAACGCCGGCCAGGTCTGCGTGTCGCCCCAGCGCTTCCTCATCGGTGGCGACCGACGCGACGAGTTCGTGGAGCGGGTCGTGCCCCTGGTCGAGAACCTGAAGCTCGGGCCGGGCACCGACCCCACCAGCGAGGTGGGGCCCATGATCAACGAGCGTCAGCGCGACCGCCTCGAGGGCCTGGTGGCGGCCGCCACCACCCAGGGGGCGACGGTGGCCACGGGTGGGGGCCGACCTGCCGACCTCGAGAAGGGCTATTTCTTCTCGCCCACGGTGGTCACCGACATCACCACCGAGTCGCCCGTGTACCAGGAGGAGCTGTTCGGCCCGGTCATGCCCGTGGTCGACTTCGGCGACCTCGACGAGGCCATCATCCAGGCCAACGACACCGAGTACGGCCTGGCCGCCTACGTGTGGACCAACGACCTGCGCTCGGCGGTGCACCTGGCCGAGCGGTTGGAGTTCGGCATCGTCGGGGTGAACGAGTGGGCCGCCCACGGCACCGAGGGTCCCTTCACCGGCTGGAAGCAGAGCGGCCTGGGCTCGGAGTCGGGGGCCGAGGGCTTCCACGAGTACGTCGAGACCAAGCTCGTGTCGCTGGGCGGCCTGGGGTGAGGCGGGTGGGCGGCCGGTGAGCGCCGACGGGACCCGCTCCCTCGCGGTGCGGGTGTGGCTGCCGGACCGACCGGGTGCCCTGGGCGCCGTGGCCAGCCGCATCGGCGGCGTGGGTGGCGACGTCCACGAGATCGAGGTGGTGGACCGGGGCGCCGGACGCGCCGTCGACGAGTTCCTGGTCACGGTCCCCGAGGCCGTCTCCGACGAGCTGCTGGCCCGCGAGATCGTCGCCGTCGACGGCGTCGACGTCGAGGAGCTCCGCGCCGTCGAGGTGGTCGACCGCGATCCCCGCATCGACGCCCTCGAGGCGGCGGTGGCCCTGGCCGAGGCCCCCGACCCCGACGAGCGCACCGCCCTGCTCGCCCTGTGGGTCCGGGAGGAGCTGCGGGCGGCGTGGGCCGCGGTGGTGGCCGCCGAGGGCATCGAGGCCCTGGCCGGCGACGCCCCCGACACGGCCTGGCTGCGCGCCTTCGCCACCGGGGCGGCGGCCGGCGGCGGCGACGAGACCGGGGTGGCCACCGACGAGGACGGCGAGGTGGCTTGGTCGGCCCTGGGCGACGGGCGCCTGCTCCTCGCCGGCCGCACCGGCGTCCCCTTCCGCCCCCGCGAGCGCCGGGTGCTGACCCTCCTCGCCCGTCTCGGCGCCACCTGACCCCGTGGTGGCACCAGGACCGGACGCGCCGACCCCATCGCTCGCGACCGGAACGGGGGATGGCCCCGTAATTGTTACGGATTGTTTACAAACGATCCGCTTGCCGGGAAGGTGGCTCCGCTAGCTTTGGCAAGCATGGCGTCGACCCCCGAGGAGCCGCACGGGACCCACGAGCCGCCCACGGTGGCCGTCGACCCCTCCCTCGTCGAGCGCAGCTTCGGCTTCGTGGACATCTGCGGCTTCACCTCGTACCTCGAGCGGGAGGGGGCACTGGCCGCCACCCGCCTGCTCGCCACCTTCCGCAACACCGCCCGTGAGATCGCCGGCCGGCGCGGCGTGCGCATCGCCAAGTGGCTGGGCGACGGCGTGATGCTCGTCTCGGTCGAGGGCGGACCCCTGCTGGCCACCGTGGTCGAGCTGAGCGGCCGCATGGAGAGCACCGGCCTCGATCTCCGCTCCGGCGTGGCCACCGGCCCCTGCGTCCTCTTCGAGGCCGACGACTACATCGGCCACGCCGTCAACCTGGCCGCCCGCCTGAGCGACGAGGCCCGCCCCGGCCAGGTGCTGGTCGACGAGGCCACCGCGGCCCAGGCCCCCGACTGGGTCCACGTCGGCCGCCCCGGCGCCCGACGGATGCCGGGCGTGGGCCGGGTCGAGGGCATCCGCCTGGCCCGCCTCGACGACGAGGTCCCGCTCCTCACCGCCTGAGGCCGGTCCGGCTGCGACACTGCCGAGGTGCGGGTCTCGATGACCGTGCCCCCGACGACCTGACGGCGGTGCGCACCACCTACCCCGAGTTGGAGCGCCTGGGCTATGACCGGGCCTTCTCCTTCGAGGCCAGGCACGACCCGTTCCTGCCCCTGGCCGTCGCCGCCCTCCGCGCCTGAGCGGGTGCCCCCTCCAATGGAGGAGATGCGGTCCGGAATCCGGACCCTGTTTCCTCCAACTCGGAGCGGGCGGACGTCGGGTCAGCCGGCCTGCCTGGCCACGGCCTCGGCGGCGGCCCGGGCGGCGGCGGCGCCGCCCAGGTACCGGTCCTCCAGGGGGAGGGCATCGGCGGGGCGCAGGTCGGCGTCGAGGTCGAAGATCAACGGGATGCCGGTGGGGATGTTCACCTCGGCGATCTCGTCGTCGGCGATGTCGTCGAGATGCTTCACCAGGGCCCGCAGCGAGTTGCCGTGGGCGGCCACCAGCACCACCCGCCCGGCCCGCAGGTCGGGGACGATGGCGTCGTACCAGTACGGCAGCATGCGCTCGACCACGTCCTTCAGGCATTCCGATGCCGGGATCAGCTCGGGGGCCAGGTCGGCGTAGCGGGGGTCGAAGCGGGCGTGGCGCTCGTCGTCCCACTCGAGGGGCGGCGGCGGGATGTCGTAGGACCGGCGCCAGACCTTGACCTGGTCGGCCCCGTGGGCCTCGCCGGTCTGCTTCTTG
>CAYTJS010000147.1:3746-9250 GCA_964438115.1 uncultured Iamiaceae bacterium | reverse complement strand
ACATTCACGTGAGGCTTGGTCCGCTCGAACATCTCCTTGGCCATGGCTGTGCTCCTACTGACTGACGTTGGGTGGTGAGTGGTGGCGGCGGTCAGAATCGAACTGACGACCCCTCGATTATGAGCCGAGTGCTCTTACCGACTGAGCTACGCCGCCCTGGAGCCCCCTGCCAGAATCGAACTGGCGACACCAGCCTTACCATGGCTGTGCTCTACCGACTGAGCTAAGGGGGCAGTGAACCGGGAGGGCATGCTAGCGGCCCGCGGCGCCGACCCGACAGCCCCGTCGCCCCCGATCCCGCGGACCCCGGCCCCGGCCCCGGCCCCGGGGCGCTCAAGGCCGATGCCTCGCCTGCCGACGAGGGAACCGTGCGCATCGACCGCTTCGTCCTGGCCGCCAACGGCCGGTCGGTGGCGCTCGACCTCCATCCCCGCCTCACCGTCCTCACCGGCCTGGGCGACCTCGAGCGGGAGGGGCTCATCGGCGAGCTCATCGGGGCCCTGGGCCACCGCCGCTCGGGGGTCCACGTCGAGCTGACCGCCGATGACGGCACCCCCCTCGCCGTCTTCCGACCCGAGGGCGGCACCCACCGCGTCGTCGACGTGGCCCGGGGCGTCGACGTGAGCGAGGCCCACCGCTCCCCCACCGGCGAGATCGACGTGCTGGCCCCCACCGGCCTCGGCGTGGCCATGGCCAAGCGCCTGATGCGGGTGACCGCCGGCGACCTGGACACCAGCAGCCACCACGACGAGGTCGTCCGCCGCCTGGCCGGCATGGATCAGCAGGTGCTCTGGCACCACGCCCAGGTCGTGGCCGCCACCCACCGGGGCCTGCAGACGGCGGCGGAGATCGCCGGCTCCGAGCCCGAGGACGCCGAGGCGGCGGAGATGATCGAGGAGCGCCACACCGCCCTGGTCGGGGCCCAGGAGGACCACGAGCGGGTGCGTCGCCTGGCCTTCTTCGTGGCCGCGTTCAGTGCCATCGGCGCCGTGCCCCTGGCCCTGCTCGAGGGCTCGACCTTCGCCATGCCCTTCCTCCTCTTCGCCGGGGTGGCCGCCATCGCCTCGATCGTCTACTGGGGCCGGGTCAAGCGGGCCCAGGCCCTCGAGAACGCCGCCCTCGAGGCCGCCGGCGCCCCCACCTACCTGGGCTTCCACCTCGACCGGGTGAACGCCCTGCTGGCCAACGACCGGGCCCGACGGGTCCTGCTCGAGGCCTCCGACGCCCACCGGGCCGCCCGCAGCGACTGGGAGGCGCTGGTCGGCAGCGGCGTGACCATCGAGTGGGCCGTCGAACACCGTGACGAGATCCTGGCCGCCGCCCGCCTGCGCCAGGACGTGACCCGGGGCGATCCGGTGGCCGCCACCGGGGGCCGGGACCTGGTCACCCGCTACGCCCAGTCCCTCGACAGTCGCCTGACCGCGGTCCGCGACGTCGGCCCCCGCCACCAGACCCTGCCCCTCGTCCTCGACGACGCGCTGTCCGGGATCGACCCGGCGCTCAAGCCCCCGCTCCTGGAGCTGATCTCCCGGGCCACGGTGCGCCAGCAGGTGCTCTTCCTCACCAACGACGAGGACGTGATCGCCTGGGCCCGGGCCGAGGCCATCGCCGGCAACCTGGCCCTGATCGAGCCCACGGCCCGCCCCGACGACCTCGCCGAGGGCGCCACCCCGGCGGTCGCCACCCCCATCGACCTGCGGTAGGGCCGGGCCCAACGGCCAGACTGGGCCGGTGGGCATCACGGTCCGACGGGCCACGGTCGACGACGCCGAGGCGATCCGCCGCATCTACAACGCCGAGGTCACCGGCTCCACGGTGACCTTCGACCTGGTGCCACGCACGCCCACGGAGCAGCTCCACTGGTTGGTCGACCGCTCCGGGGCCTACGCGGTGCTGGTGGCCGAGGACGGCGACGGCGCCGTGGCCGGCTTCGCCTCCCTCTCCCCCTACCGCGACCGGCCGGCGTATTCGACCACGGTCGAGGACTCGGTCTACGTCGACGGCGACCGCCGGGGCCAGGGCGTGGGTGCCACCCTGCTCGACGAGCTGGTGGCCACCGCCACCGCCCACGGCTTCCACGCCATGATCGCCCGCATCGTGGGCGACCACGAGGCGTCGATCGCCCTGCACCAGCGGGCCGGGTTCTCGGTGGTGGGCACCGAGCGCGAGGTGGGCCGCAAGTTCGGTCGATGGCTGGACGTCGTGGTCATGCAACGCCTGCTGGGGTGACCGGGGCGTTCTGGCGGAGGTCGGCGCCGGGGTAGGTACCACCCCTTCATGACCTACGCCCTCCCCGATCTGCCCTACGACGTCACCGCGCTGGAGCCCCACGTGGACGCCCGGATCATGGCGCTGCACCACGACGAGCACCACGCCGCCTACGTCAACAAGGCCAACGCCGCCCTCGAGGCCCTCGCCGCCGCCCGCGAGGCCGGCGACACGACCGCCGTCGCCCCCCTCACTCGGGACCTGGCCTTCAATGCCTCGGGCCACGTGCTCCACAGCCTGTTCTGGACCTGCATGCACCCCGAGGGGGGCGGGGACCCCGAGGGCGAGCTGCTCGCTGCCGTCGAGGACGGCTTCGGCAGCGTCGACGCCCTCCGGGCCCAGCTGGGCGCCGCCACCACCTCGGTGCCGGGCTCGGGCTGGGGGGCCCTGGTGTGGGAGCCGATGGCCGGCCGCCTGCTCGTCGAGCAGATCCACGACCACCAGCACGGCGTGGTCCAGGGGGCCCTGCCACTCCTCGTCATCGACGCGTGGGAGCACGCCTTCTACCTCCAGTACCTGAACGACAAGGCGGCGTGGGTCGACGCCTTCTGGGCGGTCGTCGACTGGTCGGCGACCGCCGGGAGGCTGACCCGGGCCCGGTCCGGCGACCCGGTGGTCACATGAGCCCCGAGATGGTGTCGGCCGAGGGCGACGGCCGGCTGCAGATCGAGGTGACGGAGGGCGACCCACCCACCGTCGCCCTCCGCGGCGAGGTGGACCCCTACACCGCGCCGCGGCTCCTCGAGGCATTGGACCGTCTCGTCGACGGCGGCGCGACCGGTGTGCGCATCGAGTGCCGCGACCTGCAGTTCATCGACTCGTCGGGCCTGCGGGTGCTGGTGGCGACCTATCGGCGCCTCGGCGGCCGCCCCACCGCCCTGGTGATGGCCGGCGCCTCGGCCACCCTGCGCCGCCTGCTCGAGGTCACCGGCCTGGACGCCCATCTGACGGTCGAGACCGCCCCGGCCTGAGGCCGGGACCCTCCACCCGTCGCTCGATGCTCACCGTCGTCCGCTCCCCGTCCGCCCGCAGGGCCAAGCGGTCCACCAGCGCCTCCACGATGTCGAGGCCCCGACCCCGGGGCCGCAGCGGCGCCGTCGAGCGGCGCACCGGCCACCGGGGCGCCGGGCCGGAGGCGGTCACACCCAGACACACCACGTCGGCGGCCAGTTCGGCCTCGACCACGACCTCCTCCTTCCCCGACCCCGCCTCCAGGGCGTTGGCGCACAGCTCGGTGGCGACCAGCTCGAGGTCGGCCGAGTCCGCCCCCGACACCCGTCCTCCCAGCCACCGCCGCAGGGCGGCCCGCATGGGCGCCAGGGCGGCGGCGTCGGGGGCCAGGTGCAGGGACAGGCGATGGGCGGGTCGGCTCGCGATCATGGGGGGTCGACCACCGACTACCCCGCCCCACCCCACCACCACCCCCCCGAGGAGGTGATCCCGGCCATGGACCGACACCCGGTGTCCGACCCCGGCGGCGACGTGATCCTGTCGCTGCCCGCCCGGACCACGAACCTGCGCATCGCCCGCCTCACCGCCTCGAGCGTGGCCGCCGACCTGGGCTTCGGCCTCGAGGACACCGAGGACCTCCGGGTGGCGGTGACCGAGCTGTGCGGCGCCCTGGTCGACGACCACGCCGACGGACCCCGCCTGGAGCTGCGGTTCCGGGCCGAGGTCGGGGCGGTGGTGGTGGAGGGACGGCGGGAGGCCATGGCCGGCGAGCCCCCGGCCCTCGACCCCATCGCCGCCGAGCTCCTGGACCTGACCACCGATGACCACACCCTCGGCGGGGACGGCGGGTCCTGGGTCTTCACCGTGCGCAAGGGCCCCACGGACCCGGCGTGACCACCGAGGCCGACGCCCGCGCGGCCCGCAACCGACTCGTCGAGGAGCACGCCGACCTGGCCGAGCACTTCGTCCGGCGCTACGCCGGGCGGGGCCTGGCCCGCGACGACCTCCGCCAGATGGCGCTGCTGGCCATGGTCAAGGCCGCCGACCGTTTCGAGCCGGCCCGGGGGGTGGCCTTCGCCACCTTCGCCAGCCGCACCATCGACGGCGAGCTGAAGCGCCAGTTCCGCGACCGGTCCTGGGCCGTGCGCCCGCCCCGGGGCCTCCAGGAGCTGCACCTGGCCCTGCGCCGGGCCGACGAGGAGTTGACCCAGGAGTTGGGCCGGCACCCCCGCATCGGCGAACTGGCCGAGCGTCTCGACGTGAACGAGGAGGACGTGCTCGAGGCCCTCGAGGCGGGGGCGGCCCACCACGCCGACAGCCTCGACGTCCCCCTCGGCGACGGGGAGCGCACGGCGGAGGACCGGCTGGGGGCGGGCGACGCCGGCTACGGCCGCACCGAGGGGCGCATGGTGGTGGCCGACCTGTTGGCCACCCTGCCGGAGCGGGAGCGGACGATCCTCGCGCTGCGGTTCTACGAGAACCTCAGCCAGGAGGAGATCGCCGAGCGCATCGGGGTGAGCCAGTCGTACCTGTCCCGCCTGCTGCGGCGGACCCTTCTCGACCTGCGCCGCCGGGGTGAGGCCGGCCCGCCCCCCGAAGGGGGCTGAGCCCGGTCTCCTGGTGGGCCGGGGAGGATTCGAACCTCCGTAGGCAATGCCGACGGGTTTACAGCCCGTTCCCTTTGGCCACTCGGGCACCGACCCAGGAAGCGAGCAGGCTATCCGGCGACGACCGCGACGCGGGTAGGTTCGGGGCCATGCCGACGTTCGATGTGGTGTCCGAGGTCGACCTCCAGGAGCTGCGCAACGCCGTCGACCAGGCGGGCCGCGAAGTGGCCACCCGGTTCGACTTCAAGGACACGAACTCCCGGGTGGAGCTGGGGGACGGGACCATCACCCTGGCCTCGATCACCGAGGATCGCCTCAACGCCCTGCGCCAGGTGCTCGAGGAGAAGCTGGTCAAGCGCAAGATCTCACTGAAGGCCGTCGAGTTCGGCCGGGTCGAGGACGCCGCCGGCGGCACCGTCCGCCAGGAGGCGACCCTCACCGCCGGCATCAACTCGGACAAGGCCCGCGAGATCAACAAGTTCCTGAAGGGCCTGGGCATCAAGGGGCTGCAGAGCCAGACCCAGGGCGAGCAGGTGCGGGTCCAGCACAAGACCCGCGACGCCCTCCAGCAGGCCATCGAGGCGCTGAAGGGTGAGGACTTCGGCATCCCCCTCCAGTTCCAGAACTTCCGCGACTAGTCGCGCCAGTCGCCGCGGCGCAGGCGGGCGACCCGCTCGG
>CAYTJS010000147.1:0-3736 GCA_964438115.1 uncultured Iamiaceae bacterium | reverse complement strand
GCTCGGCCATCGGGGGGTGGGAGCTGAAGGCGCCGGCGAAGGCGATGCGCCGGCCCTTGAGCGGGTTCACGATGTAGGCGGCGGCCTGCTCGGGGCGCACGTGGGCGGGGATGCGGGCGGCGTAGGCATCCAGCTTCTCGAGGGCGGCGGCCAGCGGCTCGCCGGTGCCGATCAGGCGGGCGCCGGTGCGGTCGGCCTCGAACTCGCGGCTGCGGGACAGCGCCATCTGCAGGAGCATGGCCGCCACCGGGGCCAGGATGACCATGGCCAGCTCGCCCAGCGGGTTGCGGTCGCGGTCACCGCCGCCGAAGATCGACGCCCACATGACCATGCGGGCGAGGAACGTGATGCCCAGGGCCACGGCGGCGGCCACCGAGCCGATCAGGATGTCGCGATTGCGGATGTGGGCCAGCTCGTGGGCCAGGACACCCCGCAGTTCGTCCCAGGAGAGGGCCTCGAGGATCCCGGCGGTGACGGCCACGGCGGCGTGGTGCGGGTTGCGGCCGGTGGCGAAGGCGTTGGGCTGGGCCTCGGGGGTCACGTAGAGCTCGGGCATCGGCAGGTCGGCCTTCTCACACAGCTCGGCGACGATGGCGTGGTACTCGGGCAGCTCCTCGGCGGTGACGGGCCGGGCCCGGGCCGCCTTGATGGCGATGGTGTCGCTGAACCAGTAGGACCCGCCGACGAAGACCAGCCCCAGGCCGAGGCCCAGGACGAGGCCGGTGGTGCCACCGAAGAACGAGCCCACGGCCATGAACATGGCCCCCAGTCCGGCGAGCAGGACGAACGTCTTCATGGTGTTGCGCATGGTGCGGAGCAACCTCCTTCACCCGAGCAACGCTTCGCTCTTCCGATCGGTTCCCACCACCCGGAGGTGGGGGTCACTCGTAGTAGCCGGAGTGGATGTAGACGCAGGGGACGCCCTCGTGGTGGAACATGTCCACGTTGCGGGCGTCGTCCTCGAAGGCCAGGCGCAGATCGAAGCCCAGGGCCCGCAGCTCGCCCACGGTGCGCTGCTTGAACACCCGGGAGGCCTGGTAGTCGCCGAACTCCCGCATGATGAGCAGGTCCCAGCGCAGGTGGTAACGCCGGAGCCAGGCCAGGGTCTGGCGCTGGACCCGGATGGGGCGGGCCGTCAGCAGCACGATGCGCAGGTCGGCGTCCAGACACTCGAGCAGGCGGGCCACCTCGTCGATGAGCTCGTCGTCACCGCAGGCCTGGAAGAACGACTCCCAGTCCCGGCGGGGGAACTCGAGGTAGTGCTGGCGGGTCGAGGCGTCGGAGAGCACGCCGTCCATGTCGAAGACCACGGCCGGACCCGGCTCGACCGGCCCGTCCCGCCACCAGTAGTTCTCGGGTACCAGCACGGACGCCAGGGTACGGGCGCACGTCCACCGCTACGGTTGCCGATGTCCCGCTCGGACGCCCCCGACCGAGGAGCCCCCCGTGTCCCGCCGCCGCACCCTGCTCACCGCCGTCGTCGCCGCCCTGGCGGCCACCGTCCTGGCCACCGCCAGCGGACCATCGGGCGCCGGCGCCCAGACCGAGGGGGGCGCCCCCGCCCTCACCACCGTGGCCACCCTGAACAGCCCCATCGCCATGGCCACCCGGGCGGGCACCGACGACCTCTACGTCGCCCAGCGGAACGGGATCGTGCGGCGCCTGGCCGTCAGCGGCGACACCGTCACCCGGGTGGGCGGTCAGGTGGCCAACATCAGCGCTCTCACCGAGCCCAGCGGTGAGCGGGGCCTGTTCGGCCTGGCCTTCAACCCCGCCGGCACCAAGCTCTACCTGCACTTCACCAACAACGCCGGCGACACCCGCCTGGTCGAGTTCCGCATGAGCGCCAACGGCACCGGGAACACGGTGATCGGCTCGTCACGGCGCACGGTCCTGGCCCTGGACCAGCCCTTCCCCAACCACAACGGCGGCACGGTGACCTTCGGCCCCGACAACCGTCTCTACCTGGCCCTGGGCGACGGCGGCTCGGGCGGTGACCCGTTCAACAACGGCCAGAACCGCGGCGTGCTGCTGGGCAAGATCCTGCGCATCAACCCCAACCGGGCCGGCCGACAGACCTACACGTCGCCGGGGACCAACCCCTTCGCCGGGGCCGTGCCCGGCCGGGCCGAGATCTGGCTCTACGGCGTGCGCAATCCGTGGCGGATCAGCTTCGACCCCGCCACCGGCGACCTCTACGTCGCCGACGTGGGTCAGAACGCCGTGGAGGAGGTCACCGTCCTCGACGCCGACGACAGCGGCCGCAACGCCGGGCGGGGCGCCAACCTGGGCTGGCGACGGATGGAGGGCGACCAGCCCTTCACCGGCACCGAGCCCGCCGACCACACCGGCCCGACGGTCACCTACACCCACGACGCCGGCCGGTGCTCGGTCACCGGTGGCTACGTGTACCGGGGCGACGACGTCCCCGCCTACGACGGCCGCTACTTCTACGGCGACTTCTGCACCGGCGAGATCTTCTGGTTCACCGCCGTCGACGGCGTGCTGACCAGCGGCCCCACCCTGTTGGGGACGAGCGTGCCCGCCATCACCCTGCAGTCCTTCGGTCAGGGGGCCGACGGCGAGCTCTACGTGCTCCTGAGCGACGGCACCGTCCGCCGCCTCGGCACCACCTGACCCAGACGGCACCTCCGCTGCGGAGCGGAGCGCAGCAGCCCGCACCCACTGTCGCCGAGAGCTGCCGTCGGCAGCAGGAGCCGCGCCGGCGGCGACGAGCGACTCAGGACCTGCGGCGAAACAGCCGCAGGTCCTGCCGACGGCGCGACCGCCAGGGAGCCCGGCGGCGATGGGGAGCGAGCGCCAGCGAGCTGGGGGCGCAGCCCCCACAAGAACTCAGTCCTCGGCGGGGGCGGCGTCGGCCCGGGCCCGGATCTCGTCGAAGACGCCGGGGTCGGCCAGCGTCGTGGTGTCACCCAGATCACGTCCCTCGGCCACGTCCTTGAGGAGCCGACGCATGATCTTGCCGCTGCGGGTCTTGGGCAGGTCGGGGACGAGGATGACCGTCTTGGGCCGGGCCGTGGGCCCGATCTTGGTGGCCACGTGCCGGCGGAGCTCCTCGCCCAGCTCCGGGGTCGGCTCGTGCCCGCCCCGCAGGATCGTGTAGGCGACGATGGCCTGGCCGGTGGTTGGGTCGGCCGCCCCCACCACCGCGGCCTCGGCGACCGCCGGGTGGTCGACCAGGGCCGACTCCACCTCGGTGGTCGAGATGCGGTGGCCCGACACGTTCATGACGTCGTCGACCCGACCCAGGAGCCAGAGGTAGCCGTCGGCGTCGACCTTGGCCCCGTCGCCGGCGAAGTACCGGCCCGCGAAGCGGCTCCAGTAGGTCTCCCGGTAACGCTCGGGGTCGCCCCAGATGCCCCGCAGCATGGACGGCCAGGGCCGGGTGAGGGTCAGGTAGCCACCCCCCTGCTCGACCTTGTTGCCGGCCTCGTCGACCACCTCGACCCCGATGCCGGGCAGCGGGAAGGTGGCCGAGCCGGGCTTGGTCGTGGTCACCCCGGGCAGGGGGGTGATCATGTGCCCGCCGGTCTCGGTCTGCCACCAGGTGTCGACGATCGGGCAGCGCTCACCCCCGATGTGGGTGTGGTACCACATCCACGCCTCGGGGTTGATGGGCTCGCCCACGCTGCCCAGGAGGCGCAGGCTGGTGAGGTCGAAGCGGGCCGGCTCGTCGGGGCCCCACTTCATGAAGGTGCGGATGGCCGGGGGCGCC
>CAYTJS010000146.1:0-9250 GCA_964438115.1 uncultured Iamiaceae bacterium | reverse complement strand
GGTGAGCAGGTCGATGACCTTGATGCCGGTCTCGAAGACCTGGGCCTTGGGCTCGAGGGAGTCGAAGGCCGGGGCGTCGCGGTGGATGTCCCAACGGTCGTCGACCTCGCCGATGTCGGCGGTGTCGAGGGGCTGGCCGATCACGTTGAACACGTGGCCGAGCACGGCCTCGCCGACCGGCATCTGGATGCCGTGGCCCAGGTTGCGCACGGGGGCGCCCCGGGTCAGGCCGTCGGTGGGCCGCAGGCAGATGGCCCGGACCCGGCCCTCGCCGATCTGCTGGGCGGTCTCGGCCACGATCGTCTCGGTCTCACCGTCCATGGTGATGTCGAGCTCGAGCGCCGTGTTGATCTCGGGCAGGTGCCCGCGGGGGAACTCGACGTCGATGACGGGGCCGGCGATGCCGACGATGCGGCCGTCCTTCAGGCTGCCGGCGTCGGAGGTCTCGGTCTCGGTGACGGTCACTGCTCGCTCCTGTGATGGGGCTGGGGTCGCAACGCGGGGCGTCGGTCGGGGTGTTCGGGGAAGAGGTGCTCGAAGAACAGGTGGTCCGGGAGGAGGTCCTCCTCGCCGGCCCCGGCCTGGGCGAGCGCCTCGGCGCCACCGACGATCTCCATGATCTCGGTGGTGATGGCGTCCTGGCGGGCCCGGTTCATGGCCCGCGAGAGGCTCACGATGAGCTCCTCGGCGTTGTCGGTGGCCGCCTTCATGGCCCGCTGGCGGGCGGCGTGCTCCGACGCCGAGGCGTCGAGCAGGGCCGAGTAGAGGCGGGCCTCGACGTAACGGGGCACCAGCACGTCGAGGATGCCGTCGGGGGACGGCTCGAACTCGAAGTCGGCCCGCAGGTTGTCCTCGGGGTCGGCCCCCTCCTCCTCGATCTCGAGGGGCAGGAACCGGCGGACGACGACCCGCTGGCTGCCGGCGGAGAGGAAGCGGGTGTAGACGAGGTCGACGCGGTCGACCTCACCGCTCTCGAAGGCCTCGCGTACGGCGGCGGCCACCTCCTGGGCGTCCTCGTAGGTGGGCCGGTCGGTCATGGCCAGGAACGAGTGGTCGATGCGGTAGCCGCGGAAGCGGAAGTAGGTCAGGGCCTTCTTGCCGACCAGGAAGAGGGAGTAGTCCTTGCCCTCGGCCCGGGCCGCCTGCACCTCGCGCTCGGCGGCCCGGATGACCGCCGAGTTGTAGGCGCCGGCCAGGCCGCGGTCGGAGGTGATGACCACCACGCCGACCTTGCCCGTGCCCTCGCGGTCGGCGAGGAGCGGGTGGTTGGTCGAGGCCCCGGCCCCGGCCAGGTCGAGGATCACGTGGGTGATCATCTCGGCGTAGGGCCGGGCCTGGCGGGTGCGCTCCTGGGCCTGCACCACCCGGGTGGCGGCGATGAGCTCCATGGCGCGCGTGATCTTCTTGGTCGACTGGACGCTGCGGATGCGACGCCGCAGGATCCGTTCCTGACCACCTGCCATGACGGGTTACCTGTCCCTCTGACTACTCGTCGTCGTCGTCGCGGTCGACCTCGACCTCGGGCAGGGTCGCCTCGGCCCGGCCACCGGCCAGGCTCTCCTCGGCGTCCCCCTGGGCCTCGGCGTCGGGCTCGGCGACGAGGTCCACGCTGGGCTCGAACTGGTCGGCGAAGGCGGTCACGGCCTCGTCCAGGCCGTCGGGCAGGGCGCCGGTCTCGCGGATCTGCTCCAGCAGGGCGCCGTGACGGGTCTTCATGAAGAGCAGCAGCTCCTCCTCGTACCGGCCGACGTCCTCGACCGGGATGGGGTCGAGGTAGCCGTTGGTGCCGGCGAAGATGGAGACGACCTGCTCCTCGACCGGCATCGGCGAGTTCAGGTTCTGCTTCAGCAGCTCGGTCAGGCGGTAGCCCCGGTCGAGCTGGGCGGCCGAGACCTTGTCCAGCTCGGAGCCGAACGTGGCGAAGGCCTCCAGCTCGCGGAACTGGGCCAGGTCGAGCTTGAGCGTGCCCGAGACCGACTTCATGGCCTTGATCTGGGCGTCACCGCCCACCCGGGACACCGAGATGCCCACGTCGACGGCGGGGCGGACACCGGACTTGAAGAGGTCGTCCTGGAGGTACACCTGGCCGTCGGTGATCGAGATCACGTTGGTCGGGATGTAGGCCGAGACGTCGCCGGCCTTGGTCTCGATGATGGGCAGGGCCGTCAGCGACCCGGCACCCTCGCCGTCACCCAGCTTGGCGGCCCGCTCGAGCAGGCGGCTGTGCAGGTAGAAGACGTCACCGGGGTAGGCCTCGCGGCCCGGCGGGCGGCGCAGCAGCAGCGACAGCTGGCGGTAGGCCTCGGCCTGCTTCGAGAGGTCGTCGTAGACCACCAGGGCGTGCTCGCCGTTCTCCATCCAGTGCTGGCCCATGGCGCAGCCGGCGTAGGGGGCGAGGTACTTGAACGGGGCCGGGTCGGCGGCAGGGGCCGACACCACGACCGTGTAGTCCATGGCGCCGAACTCGCGGAGCGTGTTCACCGTCTGGGCCACCGTCGAGCTCTTCTGGCCGATGGCGACGTAGATGCACTTCACGCCCTGACCCTTCTGGTTCAGGATCGTGTCGATGCAGACGGTGGTCTTGCCCGTCTTGCGGTCGCCGATGACCAGCTCGCGCTGACCCCGACCGATGGGGGTCATCGAGTCGATGGCCTTGATGCCGGTCTGCAGCGGCTCGTGCACCGGCTTGCGCCGGGTGATGCCGGGCGCCTGGATCTCCATCCGGCGGTTCAGGTCGGAGGCAACCGGGCCGGCCCCGTCGATGGGCTCACCGAGGGCGTTGACCACCCGGCCGATGAGGCCGTCGCCGACGGGCACGGTCTGGATGCGACCGGTGGCCCGCACCGGCGAGCCCTCCTCGATGGAGGCGACCTTCTCGCCCTCGCCGAGGATGACCGCACCGATCGACTCCTCGTCGAGGTTGAGGGCCAGGCCCAGGGTGCCGCCCTCGAACTCGAGGAGCTCGTTCACGGCGGCGTCGGGCAGGCCCGAGACCCGGGCGATGCCGTCACCGACCTCCAGCACGCGACCGACCTGCGTGACCTCGAGGTCGGGGGTGAAGCCCTCGAGGTTGGACCGCAGGGCGGCGGTGATGTCGGCGGTGTCGATGTTCAGATCGGCCATTGCTTGCTCTCTCTCGCGTGCGTGCTCAGCGGGCGGACAGGGACTCGCGGAGCAGGGCCAGGCGGTGGCGGACGGAGCCGTCGATCACCTGGTCACCCACCCGGGCCACGAGCCCGCCGACCACGGTCGGGTCCACGGTGACGCGGACGTCGACCTCGTGGCCGGTCGCGGCCTGCAGGGCCGCCGCCAGGCGGCCCTTCTGGTCGTCGGTCAGGTCGATGGCCGAGCGCACCTCGGCCACCTGGCGGCCCTCGGAGGCCGCCGACAGTTCCAGCAGGGCATCGACGATCGCCGGCAGCTCCCGCCCGCGACCGGCGGCCACCACCATGGAGGCGAGGGCCAGGGTCACGTCGGAGGACCGGGAGCCGAGGAGGTCCTCGATGATCTGCTGACGCCGCGCCGCGGGCAGGCGGGGGTCACCGAGGGCGTCACGCAGTGCGTCGTTGCCCTCGATGGCCCGCGCCAGGGTGAACAGCTCGTCGCCCACGGTGGCCAACTGCCCCTCGGCGTTGGCCACCACGTAGAGCGCGGTGGCGTAGGAGCCGGCGCGGTTGCCCTCGGCCATCAGTTCCCGCCCTTGGCCCCGACCGAGTCGATGAACTGCTCGACCAGGGCGACGTTGGCGTCGCGGTCCAGGCGCTGGCCCACCACGGCCTCGGCGGCGCCGATGGCCAGGGTGGCGACCTCGCCACGGATGTCGGCCAGGGCCTGGGCCTTGGAGGCCTCGACGTCGGCTTGGGCCTGCTCGCGCAGCCGCACGATCTCGGCGTCGACCTCCGCCCGCTTCTCGGTGCGGTAGGTGTCGGCGTCCTGACGGGCCTCCTCGATGATCCGGGCCGCCTCGTGGCGGGCCTCGGCGAGCTTGGCGTCGTACTCGGCCGCCTTGGCCTCCGCGTCGGTCTTGGCCGTCTCGGCGGCGTCGATGTCGGCGGCGATCTTGTCGTTGCGGTCGGCCAGGCCCTGCTTGATGGCGGGGAAGCCGAACTTCGACAGGGCCGCGAAGAGGATCAGGAAGGCGAGGCCGCCCCAGAAGATCTCCTTGGCCTCGGGCAGGATGGGCGACGGCGCCTCGTGGCAGTCGTCGACCACGCCACCGTCCTCCAGGATCTCGATGCACTCCTCGCGGAGCTCGTCCTCGCCGGCGGCCGATGCCGGGGCCGCGGCCCAGAACAGGGCCACGACCGCGAGCAGCGCGCCGCTCAGCAGCAGTCGGGTTCGCATGGGTCGGACCTCAGCCGCTGACGATGAAGGCGAGGACGAAGCCGAACAGGGCGAGCGCCTCGGTGAAGGCGATGCCCAGGAACATGGTGGTGCGCACCATGCCGGCCGACTCGGGCTGGCGGGCCATCGCCGTGATGGCGTTGCCCACGACGATGCCGATGCCGAGGCCGGGGCCGATGGCGGCGAAACCATAGACGATGCCGCGACCGATGGCGGTCAGGCCGGCCTCGAGCTCACCCGCCTCGGTGGCGGCCAGGGTCAGTAGATCAAGCACGGTTCCTCCTAGTGCTCTGCATGCATCGAGCTACCGATGTACACGGCAGCAAGAATGGTGAAGATGTAGGCCTGCAAGAAGGCCACGAGGAGCTCGAAGGCCGTGAGGCCGATGAGCAGCACGAACGAGAAGGGCAGGATGGCCCAGGCCAGCCCACCGGCCTTGGCCAGGGCGGCGCAGATCACCGCGAAGGCGACCAGCAGCAGGTGGCCGGCCACCAGGTTGGCGAAGAGTCGGACGGCGATCGAGAAGGGCCGGACCAGGAAGGTCGAGACGAACTCGATGATGCCCACCAGCGGGAGCAGGAACGTGGGCACGCCCGGCGGGAACATCGTGTTGGTGATGTAGCGGGGACCCTGCTTGGCAAAGCCCACGACCACGAAGATGAGCCAGACCACCAGGGCCAGGAACATCGGCATGGCCATGCGGGCGTTGGCCGGCATCTGGACGAAGGGGATGATCCCCCAGATGTTGCAGACGAAGATGAAGCCGAACAGCGTCCCCAGGAACGAGGTGAAACCCGCGCCCTCGGGGCCCATGACCTGCAGCACGATGCCGTTGCGGATGAAGTCGAAGAACGACTCACCGATGCTCTGCAGGCCCGACGGGACCAGCTTGAAGTTGCGGCCGGCCAGGAAGACGAAGCCGAACACCAGCAGGGCCGAGACCCAGTAGAGGATGGCGACCTTGTTGACCGCGTACCACTGGTCCTCGAAGAAGATGTCGGGCCACTCGACGAGGTGGCTGATCGGCGGGAAATCGATGGCGAACACGGTCAGTCAGCGTCCTCCGGTGCGGTCCCCGGCTTGAGCCCGGGGAAGGCGAGTGACATCGAAACGTGGCGGGTCTCCCAGAAGAGCAGCCCGACGTGGGTGGTGAGCAGGGTGATGGCCAGGGGGACCATCTCGATCCAGGCGGCGTCCTTCACCAGCCAGATGGCGCCGATCACGAACCCCATGCGCAGCGGGTAGCCGCCGAGCACGGTGATGAGCAGGGCCGAGGGCGACACCCGGGCGCCCCAGGTGATGAGGGCGGCCGACAGGGCGAAGTTGGCGGCGACGAGGCCGAGGGCGAAGAGGGCAGACAAGGCGCCGTCGACGCCCCAGAACACGGCGCCGGCGACGACGAAGAGGGGGGCGACCATCCCGACCCGGCGGACCAGGTCGCGGGCCACATCGGCCTCGGGGGCCTCGGTGAGGTCGTAGGCGGGGGGCGCGGAGAGGTCGGCCTTGAGGAGGCTCACCGGTCACCCCCGCGTCGCAGCGGCGTGCGCTGGTCCATCTCGCGCTGGAGCTCGGTGGTGTAGCCGTTGACCAGCTTCCACACCTCGTAGGCGAAGGTGAAGCCGGCGAGCACGACGGTGAGGACCGGACGGGTGCCGAACAGGCCGTCGAGAAACCAGCCCAACAGGCCCATGACCACCGTGGTGGCGACCAGCTCCAACGCCATGGTGAGGCCGTCGCCCTGCTCGGGGGTCAGATCTCGGAGTGGGTTGGTGTCCACGGGTGGGTCCTGCGTCGGCGGCGTTGGCGGCGCTCACTCCCCGGGTCGGGGAGCTTGTGAATGCATTCTCAATCTACCGACGCGCCGCGGGCGCTGCAAATCGAGGCGCACCGCTCAGGGCGCGTCGAGCGCCTCGGGCTCGGTCGCCGGGGCGGCGTCGCCGTTCGGGCGGCGGGTGCCGGGGTGGAAGAAGACGTAGAGGCCGAAGCCCAGCACGACCACGGCGAGGGGCAGCACGGCGTCGCCCTTGCCGGTGTAGGCCGGGTAGAGGACAAGGGCCGACAGCGTCGCCGTCCAGGCCCAGAGGATCAGCACCGACCGGCGCTGGCCGTGCCCCAGGCGCATGAGCCGGTGGTGGAGGTGCTCCTTGTCGGCGGCGGCCACCCCCGAGCGGCGCGACGCCCGCCGGATGATGGCGAAGAGGGTGTCGATGATGGGCACGCCGAGGATGAACAGCGGGATGAACAGCGGGGCGAAGAAGAAGTACACCTGCCCCGAGAAGGGCTCGTTCTGGCTGCCGCCCACGGCGATGGTCGAGCTGGCCATCAGCAGGCCCAGCAGCAGGGCCCCGGCATCGCCCATGAAGATCTTCGCCGGGTTGAAGTTGTGGGGCAGGAAGCCCAGGCAGACCCCGAGGGTGATGACGGCCACGAGGGGGCCGACGTTGCCGTCGCTGATGACCCCGGCGTCGAGGAGCTGCTCGCTGTAGAGGAGGAACGAGCCGGCGGCGATGGCCACGATGCCGGCGGCCAGGCCGTCGAGGCCGTCGACCAGGTTGACGGCGTTGGCCATGCCGATCACCCAGAGCACGGTGATGAGGGCCGACAGGTCGTCGGAGAGCAGGACCAGGTCGTAGAGCGGGATGCGCAGGTAGAGGATCGTCACCCCGGAGAAGACGAGGACCGAGCCGGCCAGCACCATGCCGGCGACCTTGGCCGGGGCCGAGACCTCGCGCAGGTCGTCGATGAGGCCGACGACGAAGATGATCGTGGCGGCGATGAGGATCCCGAGGGGCTGGGTCGACCCGGCGAAGACGGCGTCGAAGCCCTCGAGGAACCAGGCCACCCCGAAGGACGCCAGCAGGGCCACGTACATGGCCAGCCCGCCGATGGTCGGCGTGGGCGTGCTGTGGACCCGCCGCTCGTCGGGGGCCACCACCGCCCCCCAGCGCACGGCCAGACGCTCCACCACCGGCGTGAGGGCGAAGGTCACCCCGAAGGCGACCCCCAGCACCACCAGCTTGTCGCCCACCCCCTCACCTTCGCGCGTCGACCGATCGCACGCGAACCGGGGGGTTCACCACCTCACGCCGCGAGCATGCCCTTGCGCTTGGCGACGACGACGAGGCCGCCGCCCACGGCCAGGGCACCGACGCCGACGGCGGCGAGGGGCCACTCCGAGGAGCCCGTGCGGGGCAGGACGGGCGGGGCCGGGGCCTCACCACCGCCACCGCCACCGCCGCCCGACGGGGTCGGGTAGGTGGAGCCGTAGTGGTTGGGCGTGGGGTAGCTCGAGCCGCCCGACGTCGGGTACGTGCCGTCGGCGGCCGCCGCACCGGCGCCCCCCACCAGCAGCGCCCCCGTCAGCAGCGCCGCCGCCAGGAAGCGGCGGCGATTTCCCTCAAGTCGCATCGTCATCGTGTCGACACCTCGTCCGAGCGGTCCGTCTCGCCCGCCGAATGTACACCATGAGTGGCGTTCTCCGCCACTGAACGTGTCAACACGCTCCGTGGCGGCGCCGATCACAGGTCGACGGACCGCGACGGCCGACGGTCGTCGGACCAGGACTCCTCCCCCACCCGCCAGCGAACGGCGGGCCAGCGGGCGCTGGGCAGGATGCGCAGGGCGTCGACGTCCTGGCCCAACTCGTAGCGCACGGTCCAGGTCACCGTCTCGCCGGGGGCGATGCGCACCGGGGCGGTGATGACCTCGCTGGCGCCGTCACCGCCGGCCACCTCGGCCTCGGGCCCCTGGACCACCGAGAGAGTGGTGCCCGCCGGCAGGTGCAGCGACAGCCGGCCGGGGTAGACGCCGTAGCCGCCCACCGCGTCGGGGTCGGCCCCGGCGATGTAGTTGGGTTCGCCGGGTGGGACGGTGTTGGTCACCCGCACCTCGACGGTGCCGGTCCGGCCGGTGGGCACCACCTCGGCCTCGACCCCCAGGTACTGGTCGAGCTTGTTGTTGCCGTCGTTCAGGACGCTCAGGAGCAGGCCGTCGGAGGCCACGTCACCGGCCACGCCGATCCCCCGCCACCCGACCTGCACCGCCTCGTCGGCGGACCAGATCATGAGGTGGCGGCCGGCGGCGGCGTCCCGCAGCGCCCGCACCAGCGCGCCGGGGTCGGGCTCGGCCTCGTCGAAGCGGTCGAGCACGGCCTCGGCCACGACGCCGAGGGCGTCGCGACGGGCGGCCTGGCCGACGTCGTCGTCGGGGACCTGGGTGTACTGGTCGTGCAGCAGCCAGCGGCGGACGTTGGTGTGGTCGATGGTCTCGAAGCCCACGACCACCGGGCCCACCGCCTCCAGCAGGTCCTCCAGGGCGAGCACGTCGAGCACGATGACCCCGTCCACCGGCGGCCGGCCCCAGGCCGACCACATGCGGGTGGCCTGCTCGGCGTTCGGGGCGAAGCGGGGCGACAGCAGCAGGTTGCGGAAATCCTGGTCCGAGCCGGTGAAGCCCCACCGGTCGGCGATGTCGGGGTCGGTCACCCCCACCGGCTGGGGCACGACCAGTTCCTCGGTGGGCTCGAGGTCGCCCACCGACAGCTCGCCGTCCTCGGCGGACAGCAGCCCGATCGAGAGCAGCATCCCCGAGCCGGCCCGCATCTCGGCGTTGTTGGCGGCGAAGAGGAGGTAGGTGGACGGCCCCTCGAGCAGGTCGGCCAGGGCGCCCGACGCGTCCCGGGACCGCAGCAGCGCCTCCTCCAGGCCGTCCTTCTCCGCGGCCAGGCGGCGGGCGGCGCCCCCGAGGCCCGGGACCAGGCCCGAGGTCGGGCCGGTGTCGACCGCGGCCAGGCCGGCGGCGGTCTCCTCGGCCACGACCGCGAGGGCCCGGAAGGCGTCCACCCGCTCGGGGCCGGTCGGGATCCCGTCGACCACGACGGCCCGGGCCTCGTCGACGCCGTCGGCGG